>CANSKM010000150.1 GCA_947647475.1 uncultured bacterium | reverse complement strand
CCTCTAAAGTGAGGCTCAAAAAATTGTTTTAAAAGTTATTTTCAAATTTATCTTTTAGACCTTGAAAGCGCAAAGTCAACGCTGTCAAGCTTTTTCCTTCTTGTTGAATCAAGAAGAATTTCTTCAGCATCTTCTAAAACTTTTGTAATAATGTAGCCATTTTCCCCATCAGAGCGCGGAGTTTTACCGGTGTCAATGCAGTGGATAAAATGTTGACATTCAAGCTTTAGGGGTTCAATTTCAAGGTAATCAAAAAGCTCAATGCTCTTTTGTGCGGGCGTTTTGTTGTCAAACACCTGTAATTTATTTTCCATTAAGGTATCATCCAAAATTGCCGTTGCCCTTTCGCCTCGAACAAGCAGAGTTACCCTTTTTTGCGGGTGAATCCAGCTGTCTGAAACATGGGCTATGATGTCATCTTCAAACTCAATTGTAAGGTGTGTAATATCGTAAATATTATCTTCTTCGCTGCAGCAGCCCGTTGCGCTTAATACCTTAACGGGTTCTTTTCCTAAAACATGGGCAATCATCGAAACGTCATGCGGCGCTAAATCCCACATAACGCTTCTGTCGTTTTTAAAGTAGTTTATATTCAATCTGTCGCTTTGAACGTATTTAATTTTTCCTAAAACCCCTTCTGCAATAAGCATTTGGAGCCTGTTTACCGCAGGGTGATACAATAAAAGGTGCCCCACCATTAAGATTAAGCCCTTTGAATCGGCCAATTCTTTTAATTTTGAAACTTCATCGGCAATTGTTGAAACAGGTTTTTCAATGTAAACGTGTTTTCCTGCCTCTAAAACCTTCTTTGCAATTGTAAAGTGAGTGTGGCTTGGGGTGATAACACAGACTGCTTCGATTTCTTTATTGTTTAACAAATCTTCAAAATTTTCCGTAACATTTACGTTCGGATAATTTTTCTTAATCATTTCAATATTGTCTTTATCTATGTCGCAGACAGTGTTTAAGGCGTTAAGATTGTAAAAATTTCTTACAATGTTCCTTCCCCAAATTCCACAGCCTATAACTCCAACATTTCTTTTTTCGCTTTTCATAATAATTTTGCCTTGAATTTCCTTTTGTAATCGGAGTTTTAACCCCTTATTTTCTATCTTTAATTGTATAAAATAATGATTTAAAGTCAATTGTTTTAAAAGTTTATGGTATGATTGAACCATGAATAAAACTGCTATGGTTCAAGGATTTAAAATAAACCTTTTAAAATATGAAGAAGCATTAAATTTTGTTAAAACATCTTTGGATAACGGTGAAAACATCCAAATTGTAACCATTAATCCTGAATTTATCGAGGCTGCAAAGAAAAACCCGGATTTTGCAAGTGTTTTAAAATACTCAGAACTTGTCGTGCCGGATGGGGTTGGAATCAAGCTTGCGCTTAAATTTAAAGGGATCAACCAGGAACAAATAAGAGGGGTGGATTTTGCCCAAAGTTTAATCGAGCTTGCAGATAAAAACGGTTATAAGCTTGCTCTTGTGGGTGCAAAGCCCGAAGTGAACACAAAGCTTGTTGAAGTTTTATCTGCAAAATATCCGAATTTAAACATCGTATATGCCCATGACGGATATTTTACAAATGAAGATGAAATAATCGAAGAGATTAAAAAATCCGGTGCAAACCTTGTATTTACAGCGCTTGGCGCCCCAAAGCAGGAATTTTTCAATGATAAATTAAAAGTAAGACTTCAAGGGGTGGCATCAATCGGCCTTGGCGGAACCTTTGATGTCTTATCGGGCTCTGTTAAGCTTGCGCCGCCAATTTATAGAAAACTCGGGCTTGAATGGCTCTATCGAACAATTAAGCAGCCGGAACGTTTCAAAAGAATATTTCCGACTTTGCCATTATTCCTTTTTCACAGTATAATAGAAGCATTGGGGAGCAAGGATTAAGTATGAACGGTAATATTAAAGATATTTCCTTTAAAGAGTTTACAAATACGGTAAGAGGGGACATTTTAAAAATGATTCACGGGGCCAAATCGGGCCATCCGGGCGGGTCGTTGTCCTGTGTTGAAATATTATCGGTTCTCTATACAAAAATTTTAAACGTTCCTGTAGAGTGGAAAAAATCTTCCGATTTTAATAAAAGAGACAGATTTATCCTCTCAAAAGGCCATGCGAGCGCTTGTCTCTATAGTGTCTTAGCGCGCCTGGGCTTTTTTAACCCCGAGGAGCTTATGACGTTTAGAAAATTCGGTTCAAGGCTTCAGGGGCACCCTTCAACAAGATATGGCCTGGAGGGGATTGAAGCTTCCACCGGCTCTTTGGGCCAGGGGCTTTCAATGGCATCCGGTGTTGCTCTTGGTCTAAAGCTTGATAAAAATCCTGCAAAAGTTTATGTCCTTATGGGGGACGGGGAAATGCAGGAAGGAAGCGTTTGGGAAGCCCTTATGGCAATTTCTCACAGAAAGCTTGATAATATTGTTGTAATTGTGGATAGGAACAATCTTCAAATTGACGGTTCTTGTGATGATGTAAAGTCTTTAGGGTGTTTAGATAAAAAGCTTGAAGCATTCGGGTTTGAGGTTCAAACTGTGGACGGGCACTCTGAGGATGAACTTACAAAGGCTTTAAGCACTGCAAAAGCTTCAAATAAACCCTTTGCGATTATTGCAAACACAATTAAGGGCAAAGGAATTTCCTTTATGGAAAATAATGCGGGTTGGCATGGCAAGGCACCAAAAGATGCAGAGCTTGAGGCTGCAATGGAGGAGATTAAATAATGATTATTAATTCATCTTTTCTAAAAACCGACGGTGAAGTTAAATCTCCAAGGTCTGCATACGGCGAAACCCTTGTGGAGCTTGGTGAAAAGAATAAAAATATTGTCGTTTTGGATGCGGATTTAAGCTGTTCTACTCAAACTTGCATGTTTCATAAAAAATTCCCTGAAAGATTCTTTAATTCAGGGATTGCAGAACAGGATATGATGACAACAGCGGCAGGGCTTGCGCTTGCGGGAAAAATTCCTTTCGTTAGTACTTTTGCAATGTTTGCAACTGCAAGATGTTTGGATCAAATTAGGAATTCAATCTGCTATCCGAAATTGAATGTAAAAATTGTTGCAACGCACGGCGGAATAACTGTCGGGGAAGATGGTGCTTCGCATCAGGCGCTTGAAGATGTTTCTTTTATGCGCTCAATTCCCGGCATGACGGTTATTATTCCTTCTGATTACTATGAAGTAAAAGAAGCCGTAAGATATGCCGCAAATACAGATGGGCCTTTTTATATCAGGGTTTCAAGGACAAATTTAAAAACCGTTTTTGATGAAAGTAATTATAAATTTGACCCGAAAAATGCCGTAAAAATTACGGATGGAAAAGATGTAACAGTTGTAACAAACGGCGAGACTTTGATTGAGGCAATTAATGCAGCTAAAATGCTTGAAGCCGACGGTATCAGTGCTGAAATTCTTCATACACCGCAAATTAAACCTTTCTTTGCCGCGGATGATTTAGTTCAAAGCGCCAAAAAGACAGGCAAGGTTGTAACAGTTGAAAACCACAGTATAATTGGCGGAATAGGCTCCGTTGTTTGCGAAACGCTTTCTGAAAAACACCCGACCCCCGTTCTTAGAATCGGTACAAATGATGTTTTTGGCCAAAGCGGCGAACAAAGAGTTTTAATGGAACAATACGGGCTTACCTCTGAAAAATTGTATGAAAAAATCAAAGCCTTTTTGAAAAAATAGTAAATGGAAAAGACAGATGATAGTTTTAAGAGATATTATTAAACAGTATAAGAATAAATTTGCCCTCTATAATGTGAATTTGCACATTAGCCCGGGCGAATTTGTCTTCCTTGTGGGTTCATCCGGCGCCGGTAAATCGACCTTGATGAAGATGCTCTATATGGAAGAAAAACCCACGCGCGGGCAGGTTTTGGTCGGCGGGATAAACATTGCAAATTTGCATCCAAATAAAATTCCAAACCTCAGACGCTGCATGGGAATTGTATTTCAGGATTATAAGCTCCTTCAAAGCCACACTGTGTATGACAATATTGCATACGTAATTAGAACAATGGGGATTTCTTCAAAAGAAATTGAAGCAAGGGTTTATGGTGCGCTAAAGGTTGTTGGACTTGAAGATAAAGCAAAATCAAAACCGACAGAGCTTTCAGGCGGCGAACAGCAAAGGGTTTCTATCGCCCGTGCCATTGTAAACGGCCCTCCGCTTTTGATTGCAGACGAGCCCACAGGAAACCTTGACCCCAAAAACTCTATGGAAGTTATGCAAATATTAGAGCAGGTAAACCAGAGGGGGATTACAATTTTAGTATCTACGCACGATCATGC
>CANSKM010000149.1 GCA_947647475.1 uncultured bacterium | reverse complement strand
GTATAATACAAATAAATAATCAGGTCTAAAAATTTATTGTATAATATATGAATAATTTTTATAATTCTAAAATCCAAATGAAAACGGAGTTTCAAATTTTATGAGAAAAATCAATTCACTAATGGGGGAACAGCAAAGCTTTATTTCTTCAAATGCGCTTTCCGTGTTTGCATTTTTGCTTGTTGCCGTAATTATCACAATAATACTTTCTTCAAAATATTTTTATTATCAAAATTTTATAGAAAACGGTGTCAGCAACAAGCTTATTAAAGCAAAAAAGACCATTGAAGTTGTGGATACTGCAAAAACAGAGGTTATAAAAAGGGATATTGCAAGTAAAATCCGTCCTGTTGTTGTTCCTGTGGATGAAGGATACATAAGAGCAAGCCTTAATGCCCTCAGGGAAAATGTTTTCAAAGTTAGAAATTCTAACGCTTCTTACTCTGCTAAAGAAAAAGAATTGCTTGAAGTTTTAGATATTTTAGACAGCCAAAAAGAAAAATATGTTGCAAAATATTTCTTAACTGCTGCCACGCCAAAGGTTGAAACCGTTTTTCATAATGCTGATGTTGTAATCGATGCTTATCTTAAAGCAGGGGTTACGGAAAGCGAAATTGAATACTATGCAAACGAAACAAGCGTTTTAAATATTTTAGGGTCTGCATCAAGTGCTATGCAAACAAAGGCAATATCAGGTGTAATTGAACAGATTCTCCTTCCAAGCCTTGTTGTGGATGAATATGCTACAGATATTGCAAGAAGAAATGCAAAAAGCATGGTGAAACCTATAGTTGTTACCTTCAAAAGCGGGGATGTAATTATAAAGCCGGGCGAACCCTTAACGCAGGTTAAAAAAGATGCACTTAAAAAATCCGGATATAACCCTCTTGAATTGAACAAAAGCGGGGTTTTTGGGATATTTCTTTTAACCTGTCTTTGCATGGGTACTTTTATTTTATATGTTAAAAACTTTGAAAAGCAGTATTTGAATTATCAATACATGTCAATTATTGCTTCGTTTGCGATAATTTTAACGTACACTTGTATGTTTATTTCATCTTCCCCTGCATCAAATTATGCGATGCCATTTACTGCTTTAACCATTATTGTTGCAGTCTTTACTACTCCTGTTTTGGCATTTATTGTTACGGTTCTTTTGCTTGCGCTTATTAGTGCAGTCCTCTTTTTGGAGCCGCAACTGTTTGCAGCATTTTCTGTTGCAGCCCTTGCAGGTTCATATTTTGTTTCAAATATTTGTTACACAAAACGTTCGGATTTAACTAAATGCGGGGTGCAGATAGGTGCCGTTCTTTTTGCAGGAGTTATAATTTCATCGATTTTAGAAAATCATCTTGAAGTGACAGATTTTGCAAGTGCTCTTGTAGGGCTTATAAACGGTATTGCGGCAGGAATCATCGCTCTTGGTGTAATTCCTATTATTGAAAATTTGTTTAAAATTGTAACGCCATACGGGCTGATTGAGCTTGCAGACCATAATCAGACTTTGCTTTCAAACCTTCAGTATAAAGCCCCGGGGACCTATCATCATTCTCTAATGGTTGCAAATCTTTGCGAGGCGGCAGCTGAAGCCATCGGTGCAAATCCGATTCTGGCAAGGGTTGGTGCGTTTTATCATGATATAGGAAAACTAAAAAGACCATTGTTTTTCATTGAAAACCAATCATATTTTGGAATTGAAAATCCGCACACAAAGCTTAATCCGAGGCTTTCAAAGATGGTAATTACATCTCACACAAAAGACGGGGTTGAGCTTGCAAAAGAATACGGCCTTCCGCAAGTTGTAATTAATTTTATTCAACAACACCATGGTGAGGCTCTTGCCGGGCATTTTTACACTCAGGCTGTGGCGCTTGAAGGGAAGGAAAATGTTCAGGAAGAACAGTTTAGATACCCGGGGCCAAAACCAAATATTAAAGAAACTGCAATTTTGATGCTTGCTGATGCGGTTGAAAGTGCTGTCCGCTCTTTAAAGAATCCGGGTCAGGATGAAATTGAAAATATGATAAACAGGATTATCACAGAAAGACTGAATGATGGACAGCTTTCTGATAGTCCCTTGACCTTAAAGGATATTAAACTCATAGCTCTTACCTTTAACCGCATATTAAGAGGTATGCAGCATGATAGGATAAAATATCAGCAGTTGAATGACCTCGATGAAGTTAAAAATAAGATTAAACTTGCTCCAAGTGCTGAAGAAAAGCTTGAGAAGCGCATTCAAAAGAAACAACAGCAAAAAACGACCGATATAAACGAAGCGCTTCAAAACCATGAAAGGCAGCTTTCTGAAATTCAGCAGGAAGCAGAAGATGAAGAGAAAAATCAGTAAAAATGGGAAAGATTAAGTATCTTGTTGGCATAGAAAACGAGTATGAAGGGCCCTTGGATTTAAAGTCCGCAGGTTTTGATGTTAAGGAACTTAAAAAGTATGTATCAAAAATTTTGGACATTTTGCTTGAAATTCCTGAGGTTTCAAACAGAGCGTGCTTTTTTGGGCTTGAATTTAATAAACTTTCTTTTGACATTTTGCTTGTTGATGATGAGAATATACATAAAATTAATAAAGATTTTAGAGAAAAAGACCGTGCAACAGATGTTATAACGTTTGCACTTTTTGCGGACGATGATTTCAAGCCTGTTTTAGATGGCGAGATTAATCTGGGCGAAATTTTAATTTCTGTTGATACAGCGTATGCGCAAAGTAAGGATGTTGAAAATGCAATGAGTGGCAGAGCGGGCTTTAAAAACGAAATTTTAACTTTAATCTGCCATGGGGTTTTGCACCTTTTTGGATTTGACCACCAAACAGAAGAGGATTACAATTTTATTACAAGTATTCAAAACCGCGTAATTAGCGCACTTTAAACTTTGCGCTGTGGTTTTAGGGGTAGAGAAAAGCGGAGTTTTAAAAAGTGAAAAAGTTTCAATCTACAAGTTTTATAAAAAGTGCAAGCCACGCTTTTGACGGGCTATACCTTGCGTTTAGGTCTCAAAGGAATTTTAGGAAGCATTTATACATAGCATCTGTTGTGCTTTTAATTGCACTTCTTTTAAAGGTTTCAATTTTGGCATTTTGCATTTTGCTTTTATGCAATTCGCTTGTTTTGGTTTTGGAACTGTTAAATTCCGTGTTTGAATTTGTGCTCGATGCATATTATAAAAACAGATATTCACGCCTTGTAAAATTCGCTAAAGATATAAGCGCCGCTTCGGTTTTGGTGATGTCCATAACAAGTATGATTATCGCATTTTTCATCCTCGGGGATAAAATTTATCAGTATCATATAGGCGTTGCATAAGGTTTTTATATTTTGTTCTTGCAAAAAATGTTTGTTTTTTGTAATATTTTGTTACTCACTTAAACCTCAAGCAGATAAACGTCAGTTTAGCTTAAAAAAGGAAAACAAAAAATGGCAAATATTAAATCTGCAAAAAAAAGAGTACTTGTTGCTCAAAGAAACAATGAAAGAAACACAGCTTTTAAAACTTCAATCAAAACTGCGATTAAAAAAGCTTTAGCTGCAGTTGAAGATGAAGCAGCCCTAAAGGCAGCTCTTTCAAATGTTTACAAACTTTGCGACAAGGCTGTATCAAAAGGTATTTTGCACAAAAACACTGCTGCAAGAAAAAAATCAAGATTGACAATTGCAATCAACAAGCTTCTTGCAAACAAGAAATAAAGTGTAAAATATATTTTGAAATAGAAATTGAAAACGGCGCCTCATTAACGCCGTTTTTTAGTGCAAATTTTGGTAAGAATCTTGCTGTGCGCGACATTCAAGGTTTTGAGCCGCTTGTCTGTCAAATTCCGAGAATAAACTCAAAAGTAACCTCAAAAACAAACCTATTTCACGGGCAAGGTGACAGTGAAGACGGAACCTTCATTTTTTTTGCTTTGAACTTCGATTTTTCCTCCAAGTGCTTTTATAATTTTATTTGAAAGATAAAGCCCGAGGCCCGTTGAAGAGCGGGTGAGGTTTAATTTCCCGGAATAATATTTATTAAAAATTTTGTCTATTTCCTCTTTTTCGATGCCGATGCCATAATCTCTTATGCTGATTGAAAAGCAATCTTCTTTTGTGTCTTCTTTTTTATCTAAAATGAGCTCGATTTTATCTGAATTTGCACTATAGCTTAATGCATTTAAAATCAAATTATTTACAACCCTTTTAACAAGGAAAATATCGATATTGGCACTAAAATTATCATCAAGGCAGGTTTTAAAATTAATATTTTTGTTATGCAGCTCAAAAATGGATGAAAGCTGGGCTATGAGGTCTTTTATAAATTTGTTAATTAAAACATCCGGCTCTTT
>CANSKM010000148.1 GCA_947647475.1 uncultured bacterium | reverse complement strand
GCCGTGCCAAAAGGCACATTCCAGCTAATAGTCTGTAAAGACATTATCAACCCTTTCATTCCTTATGGCATATAAAAAACCGTAAAAAATTTTCTTTTCATCTTTTACGGTTTTTAAGGGTTAAATATTAATTTTTGTAAAGCATTTTGTATAGCGGAAATTTTTCCTTCCCTTGGTTTGCCTTGGTTTGCCTTGGTTTTTCGTTTGAAATTTCAAACTTTTTTTAGGGCAAAGCCTTTAAATTCAAGCTTTACAAGTTTTTATACGTTTAATTTTACAAATTCGGCTTCATAAATGCCGTCGATTTTTGAAATCTTATCGAGCGTTTCTGCGTTCACTTCATTATCCGTATTTATAATCATCATGCTCTTTTCGTCTGTTTTAAGCGCATCTTTTTTGAAAGATTTTTGAACAACCTGCATTCTTGAAATGTTCACGTTATCTGTGCCTAAAACCGTTGCCACCTGTGCAATCATACCGGGTTTGTTCACATGCGGCACCAAAAGCATAAATTTTTCAGGTTTGATTGAGGTTGAATAATCGTTCAATTTCACAATTCTTTTTATGTGCTCTGCAATCATAGCTCCTGAAACTTCGGCACTTTCCTTGTCGCAGTTGAGTTTTACGGTAATTGAGCCGATATAATCCGTTGATTGGTGAGATTTTCTTACCGCAACATCAATCCCTCTGCTTTTTGCAATCAAAGGCGCATTTACATAATTCACCCCAACAAGGTTATTTGACAAAACGCCCTCCAGAATCGCAACTTCTAAAGGAGAAACGTCCAAATCCGCAAGGCTTCCTTTTACTTCGATTTCAATATTTTTCAGGTTGCCTTTTGAAATTTGAGCCGCCATTTGCGCGATATTTTCCGCAATTGACATATAATCCTTCACGGGTTCAAGCTTTTGCGGTTTTAAAGAGGGGATATTTACGGCAGAGGTTGCATTTCCGCCTGATAAAACATCTTTAACCTGCTCTGCAACATCAAGCGCCACGTTAATTTGCGCTTCAGACGTGCTTGCGCCAAGGTGCGGAGTTAGAAGAACATTTTTGCCGAAATTTCTTAAAACGCAATCTTGAATATTTTTTTCATCTTCAAAAACATCCACGGCACAGCTTGCAACTTTTCCGCTTTCAAGTGCCGCTTTAAGGTCATTTTCATCGATAATTCCGCCGCGCGCGCAGTTTACAAGCCTTACACCGTCTTTCATTTTGGCGATTGTCTTTTCGTTAATCATATGGGTTGTTTCGGGTGTTTTTGGGGTGTGAACTGTGATAAAATCAGGCAAAGCCCAGAAATCATCAAGGTTTTCAACATATTTTCCGCCAAATTTTTCAACAAAATCTTTTGTCGTATAAGGGTCGTTTACAACTAAATTCATCCCTAAAGCAAGCGCTGCGCGGGCAACGTGTTGGCCGATTTTTCCAAAACCAATTACACCAAGGGTTTTGCCGAAAACTTCAACCCCTGTAAATTTTGACCTTTCCCAATTGCCTTCCTTGGTTGATTTTACAGCTTCGGGAATATTTCTTGCCATAGAAAGCATAAGGGCAACCGTGTGTTCAGCTGCCGCATGGGTGTTGCCGTCCGGCGAATTTACAACAATAATGCCGTTTTCGGTCGCTGCGTTAAGGTCGATATTATCAACCCCAACTCCCGCACGGCCAATGATTTTGAGGTTTTTGCCGGCTTCAATTACCTTTTTTGTAACCTTAGTCTGGCTTCTAACCAAAAGCGCATCGTATTCGCCAATTACCTTGCAAAGTTCATCCTCGTCCATTGTGGGCAATACAACCGGCTCTGCCGCTTCGCGCACAATGTCTGCAGCTTTTTCATTAATTTTATCGGTTATCAAAACTTTCATAAATTTATCTCCAAAATCCCCTAAATATCAACATAACAAAGGCTTCAAAAGCCCAAAAACAAGTCTAGTCAATGCTTCCCGAGTTTGGCAAATATCCTTGCGGATATGTGTAAGATTCTCTGAAGCCAATTTGTCTGTACATCCTAAATGCCGCTTCATTTGCCGTATCCACACTCGCGTTAAGCTCTTGCAGTCTTACAAAGCCGGATTTATTTAATTTCACAATCTCTTCAACCGCGCTTTTCAACATAACTTCAGACAAATTTAACCCCCGATGCTCGGGCACAATGCCCACAAGCGGGATATTTCCGATGTAATCGCCCGTAATATTTGCAAAAGCAAAACCTGCCACCTTGCTTTCCGCTAAAAGCACGCGGGAAGCCTGCGGAAGGAACTTTCCGTAAATTGAATTTGTGATTTTTTCCAAAATATCTTTTATGCCTTCGATTGTTCTGAATCTCGGGTCAAAATTGTGGTCTGAAGAGTTCTTAAAGGCCTCATAGACAACATTTACAAGGTCGTTAAAATACACATCCCTGTAGGGAGTAATCTTATAGCCGATTGGAAGGTCCGTAAAGCTTATCTGCTCGAACTCTTTAATTAATTTTTTATTGTTAATATCAAACACAACAACCGCTAAATCCACAAATTTAAAGCCGTATTTTGCGGCTATATCTTTGTATGCGGCCTGTACCCCAAGCATAGGATAGCTTACAAGAGCCTTATTCCTCTTTTGCGCAGTCGCTTCAAGGAATTTTTCCATAAGGCAATTTTTCTTTTCCAAAATATTCTCTGAACCCAGGCAGTGAATGACATAGAGCTCGATTGCATCCTCCATAGCCGCACTGTAAGCTAAAAAGCCCGTCGGAATGTCGTCTTCAACAAGCAGGATGCAGCTTATAAGCCCTTTTGAAAAGTATTCCAAAAAATCGTTATATTCAAGAGGGTCGAGTTCAAATTTATAATCCATGCGGCATTTTTTGCGAAAATCGTTGTAAACGCCGCCAAAAATCTTGAAATATTTTTCGTTTAATACCTGTGTTTGATACATATTTTAGGGTAATTACCTTTATTTTGGAATAAATTTATACAAATTATACCATAAAAGCACCCTGTTTCACAAACTTTTTTATTTTAACAGCCTAAATGCCTGCAAGCGCAGGGTTTTTAGAGCTTTCACCTGATTGCACGTAAAGGTGGTGCATTTTTTCTTTTTTGGTTTCGATGTATCTTTTGTTAAATTCGTTAATTTTTGGCTCAAGCCCTACTCTATCAACGATTTTAAGGCCATATCCTTCAAGCCCGACGATTTTTTTCGGGTTATTTGTAATGAGCTTAAATTCAGAATATCCAATATCCACAAGGATTTGCGCCCCTGTTCCGTAATCTCTGAGGTCGCTCTTAAAGCCTAAATCAAGGTTTGCTTCAATTGTGTCCCTGCCTTTATCCTGCAATTTATAGGCTTTAAGCTTGTTTATAAGGCCGATTCCCCGGCCTTCATGGTCTGTAATATAGACTACAGCGCCTTTTCCGTATTCATTAATAAGTTTCATGGAATCTAAAAGCTGCTGATTACAATCGCATTTTAAACTGTGGAAAATGTCCCCCGTGAGGCACTGTGAGTGCATTCTAACGATTGGCGTTTTGTCTGAGCTGTCGTCTTTTAAAAGCGCCACATGTTCTACACCTGTTAATTCATCGAGGTATCCGTATATTTCAAACTCGCCAAATTCAGTGGGCAAGTGGGTTTCCACCATTCTTTTAACGTGTCTTTCACTTTTCATACGGTATTTAATTAAATCAGCTACTGTAACAAGCTTCACACCGTGCTTTTTGGCAAATTCAAACAGCTCATCCCGCCTTGCCATCGTGCCGTCCGGGTTTAAAATCTCGCAAATTACCCCTGCAGGCACTAATCCCGCAAGGCGTGCCAAATCCACCGCAGTCTCCGTGTGTCCGGCCCTTTTTAAAACCCCGCCTTCTTTTGCAATTAGGGGGAAAATGTGCCCGGGGCGGCGCAAATCCTCAGGTTTTGTGCCTTCATTAATCATAACTTCAACTGTTTTAGCCCTATCGAACGCCGAAATCCCGGTTGTAGTGCCAAATTTCGGGTCCGCATCAACAGACACCGTGAAATTTGTCCCTTTGACATCGGTGTTTTTTTCAACCATAGGCGAAATGCCCAGCCTGTCTGCAATTTCAGCGGTTATGGCATGGCAAACCAGCCCCCTGCAATTTGTCACCATAAAATTTATCCATTCGGGGCTTATAAAAGCGGAAGGCAAAATCAGGTCACCTTCGTTTTCTCTGTCCTCGTCATCCGCCACTATCACGGGTTTTCCCGCTTTGAAATCTTCAATGGCTTCTTCAATTGTGTTAAATTGCATCGGTTTCCTCCCTTGGAAAATAGCTTCTCTGTTGGCTTTCGGTTATTTAATACGGTTAAATTGCTTAGTATATTTGCCTAGAAGCCATTTTCAATTAAAAATTTTTCATCGATTTTTGAAACTTTTTCTGCTTTATTATGGTTCAAAACGGTAAATTTTTCAATAT
>CANSKM010000147.1 GCA_947647475.1 uncultured bacterium | reverse complement strand
TCTTAATCCAATTCAAACAATCCTGATTTAATTCCAAAATGTATGGAAAAAATCAAAATCAGAATAAAAATCATTATTTCGGCTATGTAAAAAATGTCTAAAACCCTTGCTATATAAGCAAAAGGGAACAATAAAACACACTGTGTCGCAAAAAGCAAAAAGCAAATTGCATAGGCAAAAAACCCCGGAGTATATTGGGTTTTGACATTATTGTCGGCTTCTAATCCAGTATCTTGAAGGTTTTCAGCTGTAGTATACGGCTTTTTTCCGCGCACAACAAGGCTTATAAGGTATATAATAAGTGTTAAAAGTATTGATAAAAATGTGAAATTAAATAATACTAAAAAATCCATATAAAACAAGGCCTAAAAAGCCTTAACCTCCAAAAAACTTTATATATAATTTATAGCAATTAAATCAAATTTTGTAAATTAAATATTGGTGATATAATTTTTATCGTAACTAAAGTTAACAACTCAAAAATAATGAGAAAAAACGAGGAATTTATGAGAGCTTCAAAACTTTTTGTGCAGACACTGAGGGAATTTCCGAACGATGCGGAGGCTATGAGCCACAAACTGCTTGTAAGAGCGGGGTATATTAAAAAACTTGCAAATGGCGTGTATAGCTATCTTCCCCTGATGCAGCGGGTTTTGACGAAAGTTTCAAATATTATAAGACAGGAAATGAATGCTGCGGGCGCTCAAGAGCTTTTGATGCCTTTTGTTCAGCCTGCTGAACTATGGCAAAAATCAGGCAGGTGGCAGGTTTACGGCAAAGAGCTTATGAGAATGAAAGACCGTCACGAGGTTGAAATGTGTCTGGCGCCGACCCATGAAGAAGTCATAACCTCTGTTGTGGATGGGATTTTCGGCTCTTACAAGCAGCTTCCTGTGAATTTATACCATATTCAGCTTAAATTTAGGGATGAAATCCGCCCCAGGTTTGGACTTTTAAGGGGTAGAGAGTTCATAATGAAGGATGCATACAGCTTTCACACATCTCAAGAAAGTTTGGATGCTGAGTATGAAAATATGGCGCAGGCTTATACGAAAATTTTTAAGCGCTGTGGGCTTGAAACCAAGATGGTGCAGTCTGATTCAGGCGCTATAGGCGGCTCCGTGAGTCATGAGTTTATGGTTTTGGTGGATACGAGCGTTGGTGAAAATAATGTATTTTACTGTGAAAAGTGCGGCTACAGCGCAAATTCAAACCATGCCGTATCAAAATTAAATGACGAGACAACCGATGGCGGCTTTAATGAGCTGAAACTTGTTGATACACCTGATGTTCGGACTATTGAAGAGCTTGCAAAATTCTTTAATGTCGGCGAAAACTGCATTTTAAAGGCGGTTTTATATATTGCATCTTTTGCAGATGATGCCAAAGGTGAAAAGGTGCCGGATATGCCTGTTATGGTGATGATTCGAGGCGATAAAGAAGTTGAAGAAACAAAATTAATGAATGCGGTTGGCGCGCTTGAAATCCGTCCTGCGGTTGATGTTGAGGTTAAAGAATATTTGGGTACGGAACCCGGGTTTATAAGCTTCCACGGGTGTGCGGATAAAAATGTGCGCGTGATTTTTGATAATTCAGTGCGCGGCATGAAAAACTTTGTTGTGGGTGCAAACCAGCCCCATAAGCACTATACCGGGTATAATTTCTCGGATATTAAAGAAGAAGATTTAAAGGGCGGAAAGCCTGAGTTTGTGGATGTTTCGCTTGTAAAAAAAGGCGAAAGGTGTGTAGATTGTGGCGAGAGCTTGAATGTAACCCGCGGAATTGAAGTGGGGAACATATTCCAGCTTGGGACGAAATATTCTAAACCCATGAATGCGCTTTATACCGATGAAAACGGCAAAACGCACCCGTATATTATGGGCTGTTACGGTATTGGGGTGACAAGAACGGCTGCTGCTGCGGTTGAAAGGTACCATGATGACTTTGGAATTATCTGGCCGCTTGAAATTGCGCCTTACCATGCGGTGGTTGTGCCTGTAAATACTAACGATGAGGCTCAGGTGAAGCTTGCTGAAGAAATTTATCAAAAGCTCTTAAATAAAGGTGTAGAGGCAGTTTTAGACGATAGAGCCGATAGAGCCGGTGTTAAATTTAAAGATGCGGATTTAATCGGCTATCCGTACAGAATAACTGTCGGAAAGACAATTGCAGAGGGCCTTGTAGAATTTAAGGCAAGAAAAGATGCAGATGTATTGAAGCTTTCGCCGGAGGATGCGGTTGAAAAAATCGTTAATGCAGTGTCTGCGTTGAAATAATACCGAAATTGTCCTTAAAACCCTTGAGTGGAGCCTGTTTTAGACTTTTAAAAGATAAAGGAAAAAGCTTTGGAAAATTCTGAAATAAAAATTTCAATATGCCACCTTTACCCTGATTTATTGAACATTTACGGGGATATGGGGAATATTTTGGCGCTAAAAAACAGGCTGATGTGGCGCGATATTCAAGTGGAAGTTTCGGAAGTTCATGCGGGCGATAGGATAAATTACAAAAAGCATGACATTTATTTTTTGGGCGGGGGTCAGGACCAGCAGCAGATTACGGCTTCCCAAGAGCTTCAAAAAAATAAAGATGCAATTTTTAAGGCTGCTGTGGATAATGAGGCTGTTTTTCTTGGGATTTGTGGCGGATATCAGCTTTTGGGGCATTATTACAAACCGTTTGACGGCGATAAGCTAAGCGGTATCGGGCTTTTGGATGTTTACACGGAAGCAGGCAAGACACGCTTTATCGGGAATGTGACGGCAAGTGCCAAGTTTTTAAAGCCAAAAACCATTGTGGGGTTTGAAAACCATTCCGGGCTCACCTATTTAAACCCGGGTGCAGAGCCTTTTATGAAGATAAAAGTCGGGAATGGGAACAACGGCAAGGACAAAAGCGAGGGGGCAAGGTTCAAAAACGTCTTCGGGACATACCTTCATGGGCCTTTATTGCCGAAAAATCCTGCGCTTTGTGATTATTTAATTTCGCTTGCGATTAAGAAAAAATACGGGTGTGACATTTCGCTTTTAAAATTGAATGATGATATTGAGACTTTTGCACACAGAGATAGGGTGAATGCAAGGTATTAGGTCGCTTTGCGGTTTTGGTAATAAAATTATTTTGTGTCGGGAAAGTTGAGAGTATATTTAAGAAAGCTCCTTGGGTTCGCTATTAATTGAACAGATTTCAACCAATAAACTCTAAATCCTGAAATGGAGAGGGTTTTGGTTGAAGGGACCGTTAAAGAGGCTCGTGCACCGGAGGCAGACCATATCACACAGGGGTCAAAGACGGGACCGTGTCCCTGAGGCCAAAAGCTTTGGAATGGAAGGATTTCAGGGATTGGACAACTTGAAAAACCGCGTAATATCTTCCTGGATTGCTTCGTCGCTGTCGCTTCCCTCGCAATGACGCGTCTAATCAATGCCTCTGGCTAAAAACCCCTGCAGTTAACAATTTCCCCTCTTTGTAACAAAATGTAAAGATGATTAACATTAAAAAGGCAATTTTTTAAGGGAGAAATTCTTTATTATAGTGTAAGGTTAGTTTAAATTTAAAATTTAGGTTAGGACAATTCAAAAAGGTTAAACCCAAATTTCAAAGTTTAAACAAAATGAAGGAAGTTTATAGGTTAGGAGGCAGAAGATGTCTTGGGTAATGTTATCACTTAGAAAAATGGCGCTAAGACAAAGGATTAGCGACTATGAAATGAAATCAGTTCAGATTTCCCAAAGAATTATGGATTTGCAAAATTATGCAAGCAACATCGCAGACGGTGTTATAACATACTCAGAACTTGCTTCTTGTCCTTCTTCCCTCTTTGGTACACAGCTTGGTTTTATGTCTGATTCTTCAACGGTTGCATACCAATCTGCACAAATTAAAACCGATGCAGCGCTTCAACAAATGCAAGCCTTACAAGACGGTACAGGCGGACAATATAACTATACATCAACAAACATCAATCCTGCCTATGCAAACCCTGATCAAGCATATTTAGTATTTAACGAAATTTATAAACAAGAGCTTGAAGAATATTCAAAAGAAATTTCTGTTCAATTAAACCAGGAAGAAAAAGAACTTCAAGCGGAAAAAGACAGAATTGAAGCACAATTAAAGGCTGCTGAAGCAGAACTTGAATCTGTTTCTCAATCTGTTGATTCAAACATTAAAAATGATGCGATTAAATTAGCATAAAAAAGATTTTAACTCCTAATCAGTAAACTTATAACCTTATTGCCAATCATATATTATGGTTGGCTTTATTTTTGCCTTTAAAATTTGAAATCGTAAAAAGTATGAATTTATACTTCATACGCAGGTTTTTTCAAAGAAAGCGCGTGAATTTTTTATTTTGGTATTGATTTTGGCACAATTTTCTTTTAAGATTTATTTATAAACATTAAATTTTGTTTTCAAAAAAACTTAATATGTGTTAATATATGTTTATAAAAATCAATATT
>CANSKM010000146.1 GCA_947647475.1 uncultured bacterium | reverse complement strand
GATTACGGATGAAGAAAAGCCAAAGTTTGCAAAGCAATTAGGTGATATTTTAAAATACGTTGAAATGATGAATGAGGTTGACACCACAGGGGTTGAGCCTATGAGTCATTCGATAGATTTTTCAAACGTCATGAGGGAAGACATCGAACATTACGAAGTTACGCGCGAAGAGCTGATGTCGAACGCTCCGGATGTTGAAGGCGAATTTTTCAAAGTCCCCAAAATCAATTAATTTGGGGACTTTATTTTTGGGCTTGATATTTACTAGATTTTTTGGGAAAAAGGATATGACAAAATACATTTTTATTACAGGCGGTGTTGTTAGTTCATTGGGGAAAGGTATTGTCGCAGCAAGCCTTGGGCGTCTTTTAAGGGCGCGCGGTTTTTCTGTTACAATTCAAAAGTTTGACCCCTATATAAACGTGGACCCGGGGACTATGAGCCCGTTTCAACACGGCGAAGTTTTTGTAACCGATGACGGCGCCGAAACAGACCTTGATTTAGGCCACTATGAAAGGTTTACAAACACATCCTTACACCAAATAAATAATGTAACTTCAGGCAGTGTGTATCAAACGGTTATCAATAAAGAGCGCCAGGGTGAATATTTGGGCGCCACCGTGCAAACCATTCCGCACATTACAAATGAAATTAAAGCAAGAATTCAAAAAGCTGCAAAGCAGTTTAATCCGGACTTTTTAATTGCTGAAATCGGCGGCACGATAGGGGACATTGAAAGTTTACCGTTTATCGAAGCTATAAGGCAGTTTAGGGCAGAAGAGGGGATTGGAAATTCGCTTTCAATCCACGTTACACTGCTTCCATATTTACCGACATCAGGCGAATTGAAGACAAAGCCTTCCCAGCACAGTGTTTACACCCTAAGAAGCTACGGTATTCAGCCTGAAATCCTTGTCTGCAGGACTCAGCAGGAAATTCCAAAGACAGAACGTGATAAAATCGCGCTTTTCTGCTCCGTTCAAAAGGATTGCGTTATCGAATGCCGTGATATGGACACTATTTATGAGGTTCCGCTTGCGCTTGAAGCTCAAAACCTTGCGGGCGTTGTCTTAAAGCAGCTTCAGATGAAAGATAAAAAACCTGATATTTCAAATTGGGAAAAGCTTGTTTATAAAATTAAACACCCGAAAGACACCCTGAAAATCGCTCTTGCAGGCAAATATACAGATTTAAACGATGCCTATATTTCGGTTGTTGAATCTTTAAAGCATGCCAGCTTGCAGCATGAATGCAAAGTCGAAATTAAGTGGCTTGCTTCTGAAAAGTGCCTCACAATGGACGATGCGGCCGAAATGTTAAAAGATGTGGATGCGCTTGTTGTGCCCGGAGGCTTTGGCGTTAGGGGTATTGAGGGCAAATTAAATGTTATTCGCTACGCCAGAGAAAACAATCTGCCGTTTTTGGGGCTTTGCCTTGGAATGCAGTGCGCTGTAATTGAGTATGCAAGAAATGTTCTCGGGCTTGAAGGCGCAAACAGTACGGAATTTGCGGAAGGCACGAAATACCCCGTAATTGACCTTATGATTGAACAAAAAGGGGTTGCGGGCTATGGCGGAACGATGAGGCTTGGAGCTTACCCTTGCCACCTAAAAGACGGTTCAAAAGCCCAAAAAGCTTATGGTGCAAAGGTTGTGTCCGAACGTCACCGCCACAGATATGAAGTTAATAACGAATTTAAAAAACAGATTGAAGAAGCAGGGCTTGTGTTCTCAGGCACTTCGCCGGACGGGCTTTTGGCGGAAATGGTTGAATACCCGAAAAACGACTGGTTTGTGGCATCTCAATTCCATCCTGAGTTTAAATCCCGCCCTGAGGACCCGCATCCTTTGTTTGTGGGGCTGATTTCTGCGGCTGTGAAATTAAAAGCGAAAAAAGCAAAATAACGCTTATTGGCTTTGTGCTTTTACATTAAAATAACGCCCATACCTTGCGCTTTTTTGGTTTTTGTATTTTAAATATCCTATAAAAACGCACAGGTGCTAGCGTTTTAGCCTTACATATCCTTGAATTGTAAGGTCAATGTTGGCATAAATTATTCTAATGAGGTCATCTTGAACCATAACAGCCCTTGAATACACGACTGCAGGGGTTTCCCAGTCGTCTTCGTAAGGAATGGCCTTAATTTCGCCCACCCTTGTTTTCCCCTGTAAGAGCGAAATTGTGTATTTACCTTCTGTTTCCTTGTAATCAACCTGGTAATGCCCTGCCTCAAGCACCTTTCCCGTTGAATCGTAAAAATCTGCCCCAATCGTTACCATAGGCTTATTTTGCGGCACATCCTTAATTCTTGCGGGTTGGTTGTTTGGGTTTTCATACATTTTCTTTAGATTTTTATCATATTCAGGGTTGTTTCTGTTTAAAAACCGCTTGAGCTTATACATCGGGCCGTTTGGCTCTTGTTCAAAACGCTGCATAACCTCTTCAAACTGCTTGTTTGTGGTCGGGTTTGGGTTTGAAAATGCGTTGTCGATAAATTCATAGTCAAAATCAGTCATGTCCTCAGAATATACGGGGGACAGGTGAAAAGCCCAAAGGCACCCCAAAATGACCGCGCTTAAAACAGTAAAATTTTTAAAAAACAGTGCCCTCATAATTTATATATTAACGTTTTTTTTGCTTTTGGGCAAAAATGTTAAGCCCTATGGCGTAAAGCCTTTTGGTGCAAGCTTTTTAGTCTTTATGGAGCCGGCGGTGTTGAAACTATTTTTGATTGAACAAAATTTGCAAACCTTGTAATCTGCGCTGCTGCAAAGCTTAGCCCCCTGCTAAATGTGCATGCTGCAATTGTCCCGATATTTTTAAAGAATGCGCCAATCCCCCCTGTGGAGCTTACTCCGCCTGCAGTCGCTCTGCCCCGGCATCTTGCGAGGCCGAAAATTCCAAGCGCGATAGCCGCTATGCCAACCCCTGTCTTTAAAACTTTCCCTAATGTTCCTTTTTTCTTTGTGCCGTCAGTGTTTTCGGCTTCATCTTTTTTATTTTCCGGCCCCACGGCGTAATAATCCATACCATAAGGGCTTTGCATCTTATTTATTCTTAAATTTGAGGGCTTGTCCATTACAAAGGCATAAGGGTCAAAACCCACAATTGGCGTGCATCTTTCGATAGAATTCGGTAAATATGTCATAAAAATTCCTTTTTCTTCCTATTTTTATAAAAACATCCCGTCCCAAAAAATTGCCCTCCCCCCCTTTTTTTTAATAAATGGCGGTAAAAATTTATCCCAAAAAACTGTAGTAAAAAATTGTCACAAATTGCCTTTTTTGTGCGTTTTTTATAAAATTTTTTTATGGAAGTTTTGAAACAAAAATTGGTGCAAAATAAATATTTGCTTATATTATCAGGAATTTACCTTTTCTTTCTTATCCTTTTTTGGGGAAAATTTGGCGATCCCATTGTAGATTGCGGTAGAGAGGCCTATATCCCTTATGCTATGGCAGATTTAGGCAAAATTTTATTTAAAGATATAATCTGCATCTATGGCCCCTTGCCATACTACTTAAATGCCCTTGTAGTCAAGCTTTTGGGACCTTCGCTTTCAACAATGTATTTTATCGGCGCTGTTTTTTCGTATGCGTTTTTACTTCTGTTTTATTCCCTCTCAAAGCGCTTTTTTGGCGCTCTTTCGGCGTTTTTAATCTCCCTGGTTGTGCTTTTTGCCTGCATTTTTTCTGTTTATATTTTTAACTACATTTTTCCATATTCCTATGCAATCCTTTATGGGCTTGTGTTTTCGCTATTTTTTATATTTTTTGTTTTTAAATTTATTGATACTAAAAAGCCGTATTTTCTTTATTTCTCCCTCCTTTTTGCCTCCCTTTCGGTGGTTTCAAAATATGATTTTTTGCCTTGTTTACTTATTGTGCCTGTGGTTTTCCTCCTTTATAAAAAATATATTTCAAAAAAAATAATTTTGTGGTGTATTTTCTTTTTTGCGCTGCCTTTTTTAATAATCGCTATAATCCTTGTGCTGCAGGGCGTTACGCTTTCAGACCTTGCGTTTGATTTTAAAATGATGTCAAATATGGCTCACTCTTTGGCTCTTGAAATTTTTTATAAAGAGCGCACGGGTTTCTTTTTTGTGCCTGAAAAAATTCCTTTTTTAATCTCCCCCTTTATCAAGTCTGTTCTGCTTTTGGCGGTCTTTTTTGCTCTTGGATTTTTTTCTTATAAAGTTACGAACCGTTTTGTAAAATATGGCGCTTTTGCCCTCATTGTGCTGATTTCTGCGCACAATTTTTATCCTGTCTTTTTCTATTTTCCGCTTACTGTTCTTGTTTTTTTTGCGGGGTATATCGCTTTTCTTTGCGTAAAAAAGCGCATTTTCACCCTTTCTGATGAAGAAAATATTAAGCTTTTGTTTATATTTTTTACGATTCTTATTTCCTTAAAAACCTTGTTTGACTTGAATTTAAACGTTTATGGCACATTTTATCTTCCTTG
>CANSKM010000145.1 GCA_947647475.1 uncultured bacterium | reverse complement strand
TCTTTATAGATTAAAACAAGGGTTGTATAATCGCCGCGCAAATCAAACTTGTAGCCGTTAATTTTATTTATAACAATCTCCCCTGCGCCGACTGATGTCCCCAAAACCGTGACCGCGTCTTTTTCTTCATCACCCGAAAGTTTTATTTCAACAGAATTTGGGTGAAAATTTAAGTCTTCTTTGTAATTAAAATTAAATTCAAGCCCCTTATCGCGAGCAATTTCAAAAGATTTTTTAATTTTGGAATCATCCGGAAAAAAGCCCATAACCCCCGCAAGCAAGGCAAGCTCTGTCCCATGCCCAAAGCCTGTTTTTGCAAAAGAATTATAAAGGGTAAATTCTGCCCGTTTTGGTGTATTCCCGAATATTTTTCCTGCCATATACCCTATTCTTGAAGCGCCCGCCGTGTGGGAGCTTGAAGGACCAATCATAACGGGGCCTATAATATCAAGCAGAGTCTTATTTTTGCTCATAAAATTAATCTTCTTTAACTTAGCTTGTATATTATCACATAAAAAAGCAAGATTTAAACCCCGTTGGCGTATTTAAAATTTCTGCGGTATGATATAGTAAATAAAAAAGGAAGAATTATGAACAAAATTTTAAAGCTATTTTTAGCAGGTTTAATGATTATGACAGGAGTACTTATGAGCAAAGCAAAAAGCACAATAGACCCGAATGCGGCAAATTACAGCCAGGTTCGCGCGGCACACATTTTGGTTGACACAAAAGCACAGGCAAACGCCGTTAAATACAGAATTGAAGGCGGTGAAGACTTTGCAAAAGTGGCAAAACAATTTTCTAAATGCCCCTCCGGCCAAAGAGGCGGAGACTTAGGCTATTTTGGACGCGGCCAAATGGTTTCTGAATTTGAAACTGCCGCTTTTAATTTGCCCGTAAACGAATTATCCGAGCCTGTCCAAACGGACTTCGGCTGGCACATAATTAAGGTTGTAGATAAGAAATAAGAAAAAATATTTCATAAAAATTTTCCTTCAATTGTAATTGTGTCTGAGTTTAATTGCAGCCTTGCCTTTGGCCAAAAGCCGACAGCGCAAAGGCTGCTTTTTTCATTCCTTTTTTTTGACTTTTTGTTGTTTTTACACCATGACCCTTAAAAGCCTGATGCTCATGTTCCGCATAGCAGCGCGAAACATGCGTATGTGGTTTCTTCTTCTCATATGGGGAAATACCTCAAAACTACCGTATGCTGTCTAATAATACTTCAAGAATTCTATCGTACCAGAATGCTATCGTCTGTTTTTAATTAAAACTTTAGAAATAAATTTAACAGCTTTACAAAAAGTTACAAAGATTTCACAGAATAAAAAATCTGCTGTCTGAATTATCGGCCAGAAGCTTTATACGGTAATAATTTCAGACTTATGATAATTTGGCTCATCCGGGTTTGACGGCATATTTAAAGCCTTGCAAAGAATGCCCCTCATGGTTTCGCCCTCAATTTTTTCACATTCAAGGTTCAGGTCTTTAAATTCACCAATTTTCCCAATCGCAAGCGCATCTTCGGTTGCAACATCAAAAATTCTTTCAGAATCAAGCGCTTTTCCTTTTTCATCTAAAAGCTTTGTCCAAGCGCCGTTTTCAAAAAGTTCAATCTGAACAATTTTATCTTCATCCTGCCCTGCATCCCCTTTTCTTGTAATTCTTAAATTATCAGAATATTCAAGAAAAGGTGAATTTGTAATTCCGGTATCCTGTTTTTTTAAAGATACTTCAAGCACCTCTTTAAGCTTATCAGTGTTGAGCTTTAGCCTATATAGAGAGTTATCAATATTGACACTGTCGCAAATATTATACCAATTTACAGACTTTCCTTTTGAAGGGAGTTTTTCCCTCACAAGCTGGTTTCTTGAAAGAGCAAACTCGCAACCGAGAATATCCCTGTAGCTGTTTGCCATAAATGTACCGAAAGTCGTCGGGCTGCTTAATTTTGCATCATAGTTTCTAAAATCCAGAGAATATGGTGCCTCATCCGCTACAATCCTTAAAAATTCAGCGTTTTGAGGATTGTTCACAATTTTTGCATAGGCAGGCCTTACAAAAAGAGGTTTATTAATATCTGAATTGTTGATTATTCCGGGGTTTTTATCAGCAAGCGGCGAATAATCGTATCCGCTTTGCTTTAATTTTAAGGGTTCAAAATCAAACCCCTGTTCTCTGCTTTTTAAAACATAGGCGCCTTTTCCCTGTGCAGGCGGATATATAACCCTTGTTTTTCCCATTGTAAAATCATCTATGCTGTGCGGATGCCCGCCGACTACAAGCTCGACATTTCTAAGCCCCAAATCTTCTTTGGCGTATTTTATTACTTCGCGCCCCTCTTTTTGGCTTTCATGCAAAAGAATTATAGTTTTATCTGCATCAGACGGCTCAAAACCATCGCGTCTTGCAGCTTCAAGTGCATAATCCAGAGCCTTTTTCTTTGGAAGTGCATTACCGTTTCCGCGGTCAATTTCACTAACACCTACGGCAGTCACAAAAACCTTTTGCGGCTTGCCGTCTGCAACATCATCTAAAATTATATAAGGTTTAATATTGTCGAATTTTTGAACTTCCATGCCCTGTTTTTCAAGTTCTTCTACAACAAGAGGATATGTTGCGCTCACAAAATTTATCCCCGCATCGCTCATCTTTTCAAATGCTTCAATCATAGGCTTTTGGTGCTGGGCAATAATTCCCCACCCCAAAAGTGCGCTCAAATCATAATTTCCAAGGGTGAAAACACTTGTCACATTTGGATTTCTTTTTTGAAATGTTGAATAAATATCCCCAATGCTTTTAAAGCTGTAACTTTCACCGAAAAAATCCCCGCAATCAAGCAAAAATACAGGTTCATCGCTTTTATCTTCCTGAATTCTGCGCTCTATCTCAGAAAGCGTTGATGCCACCATTGGAACCCTCGCGTGGGCATCCGTTTCAGCATAATATGCTCCAAGAAAGCTCAATGTATCAGGCATTTTGGCTGTATTATTCAAAGCAGGGGTCTGATAAAAATTAGGGTTAAATTCGCTCTGCAATGGGGTTTTAGATGTTAAAGCCTTAAATTCGGCGAGCCTGATAGAACTTACTTTCATATTTTTTTCCTTGATTAAAAATGACAACAAAATAATAACACGCCTGAAGTTTTTCTTTTGCTATAATTTACTCATGTTTTTAACAACAATAGCCGTAATTTTAAGAATATGTGCAAATTCATTTTTAAACGCGGGGCAAAAAAGGCTTTCCGCCACGCATTCAAGCCTTGAAACAAATTTTAAAACATATTTTATCCTTTTTCTTTTTTGCCTGCCCCTGCTTTTTGTTTTCTATCATAAAACCTTGACGTTTGAAGTCTTGTTTTGGGCCTTTGCGGGCGGAATATTCGGTGCGCTTGGAAATGCTTTTTTGATAGGGGCGCTAAAACACGGCGAATTATCGGTTTTAGGACCGATAAATTCCTATAAAGCAGTTGTGGGGCTTGTTTTTGGCGTTGTATTAATTGGCGAAATTCCAACCTTGGCCGCTATTTTTGGTATTTTTCTTATAATTTTTGGAAGCTATTTTATTTTTGATACAACAGACACAGGTTTCAGTCTTTCTCTTTTAAAAAGGCGGGACATACAATTTCGCTTCCTTGCACTTGTCTTCACGGGAATTGAAGCTGTTTTTATTAAAAAAGTGATAATTTTATCCGATGCTTTTTGCTCATTTCTTTTATGGGCGATTTTTGGCTGTCTTTTTTCTTATATCATTTTAAAAACCTGTACAAAAACCCAAAACTGTCCATATAAAAAGACCGGCATAAAACCCCTTGGACCCTTTTTGCCGCTTGCGATTCTTGTTTTTATAATGCAATTATCCACAAACTATGTTTTTGTAAAACTTCCCGTAGGAGCGGCACTTTCCCTATTCCAGCTTTCAAACATTTTGAATGTTTTTCTCGGGTATAAAATTTTTAAAGAAAAACATCTGTTGAAAAAATTGGCAGGCTCAATCATAATGATTATAGGCTCAATTTTTATAATCTTAAAGGGCTGATTTTTAAAAAGGATTTTAACCTTAAAATGAAACAATACAGGACGGGAAAAATTTATAAAGAATTTTTGCTAAAAAGCGAGATGACACTTATGCGCTTTGAAGAAAACCGTGCAAACATTTTCATTTTCGAGCGCGGCCCCGCCCAAAAAACTGTGGATGAAATTACAGACACAGAGCCCTTTTTCCAGATTTATCAAAAAAATAATATTATTTTTCTTTTAATAAAATTTAAAACCCTTGATTGGATTGATGTTCCGTATATTTTTGAAGGCGAATCTCCAAAACCATTGAAAGACAATATCTCAGGATATCCTTGCAGCATATATTTTGCAGACATAATAACCGGAAAACTTTTGGCCCAAAGGCATCTTTGCCTTTCAAACGGGCTTTCAAAGGCGCTTTATTTTGCAATTGAAAACCAAAAAACGCACTTGCCAAACAACAT
>CANSKM010000144.1 GCA_947647475.1 uncultured bacterium | reverse complement strand
CAACAACAGAGCATGAAAAAAATTACCTTAACGGGAACCTCATGCTTGTAGATAGGGGTGCAATTGATAAAACAAAACTTTCAGGCTGGATGCGCGCTCTGGCCTCAGATGTGCAAAAATCTTTTGAAAACGTCCCGAAACTGCAATATGTAAATTTGTCCCAATCTACCTCAGACCAAATGATTAACGGCAAATATCAAGGCAAGAAAACAAAAGATGACATTTTAAAACAAACCCTTGATGCCATTAACATGGCAATCGAATATAACGCGCAAATGATTGGCGTAAACGCAGAAGATGCCTCCCGTTCAGACCTTGAATATCTGATTAAATATGCAAACGAATGCAAAAGATACGGCGCAAGCCGCTTCAGATACTGCGATACACTGGGCTTTGACGACCCTCAAACCGCATACGACAGAATTTACAGACTTGCAAAAGAAACGGGCATGGAAATTGAAATGCATTTTCATAACGACCTTGGTATGGCAGTTGCCTGCTCTGTTATGGGTGCAAAAGCTGCAATTGACGCAGGTGTAAACGCTTGGATAAACACGGCAATAAATGGCATGGGAGAAAGGGCCGGAAATGCAGACCTTGTTTCATGCTTACTTGCAATTTTAAAATCAAGCGGTTTTGAAGGAAAATATAAAATCGACCCGCAAATAGACATTACAAAAGCCTGGAAACTTGCAAAATATACAGCTTATGCCTTTGGGGTGCCAATTCCTATGAACCAGGTTGCGGTCGGAAGCAACGCCTTTGCGCATGAATCAGGAATTCACGCAGACGGCGCCTTAAAAGACAGAAGAAACTATGAACTTTATGATTATGAAGAGCTTGGCCGCGGCGAACCGGAAATCATTGAAACAGGAAGAATGATAACCGTCGGCGAATATGCAGGTATCAAAGGGTTTAGGAACGTTTATGAAAACCTTGAACTTGAATTTAAGGATGAAGATGAAGCAAGAAACATTCTGGAACTTGCCCGCTATGCAAACGTACACACTCAAAAGCCTTTAACAGACAGCGAGTTGAAATTTATTTATTTCTACCCGAATATCGCAGCAAAGATTATGACGGTTGAACCTTATTATCTGCCGATAGGCGCACTTAAAGAACGTATGGAAAGACTTGAAGAAATTCAGGCACACAGAATAGTTTAAAAATATGGAAAAGAAAGTATATATTGAAACACTTGGCTGTCAGATGAATAAATCTGACTCTGAAAGGATTTTGGGCATCCTTTCCCACTTTGGATATGAAGCAGAGGAAGAAAATGAGGCAAATTTCTACATCATAAACACATGCTCAATTAGAAAACTTTCGGAGGACAAAGCCTACTCAAAGCTTGGGGTTTGGGGCGGGATAAAAAAAACAAGGCCCGATGTTAAAATCGCAATTTGCGGATGCGTTGCACAGCAAGAAAAAGAAGGGCTTTTAAAAAAATTTCCATATCTAGACCTCGTTTTTGGAACGCACAATATTTACGAACTCCCTGAATTAATTGAAGAGCTTGAAAAACCGACCCCCGAAGGCGAAAGAGTTAGAATTTGCGCCATAAGAGACAAAGCTGTGGCTGAAAAAGAATTCAATATAATCCGCTCAAAAGGAATTAACGCCTGGCTTCCTATTATGGAAGGGTGTAACAATTTCTGCACATACTGTGTTGTTCCCCACACAAGAGGGCGCGAGCGCAGCAGAGACGTTGAAACGGTTATTGCGGAAGCAAAGAAGATAATTTCGGAAGGATTTAGAGAAATTACCCTTCTTGGGCAAAATGTGGATAGTTACGGAAAAGATTTACCCGAAGATAAAAACGGTGTAAAGCCAAACTTTGCAAAGCTTTTAGCGGAACTTGACAAGCTTGAAGGAAATTTCAGAATTCGATTCACAACTTCATATCCGACAGACATTACAGATGAAGTCATTGAAACCGTAAAGAATGCAAAAAGAATTTGCGAATGTTTCCATATCCCGATGCAAAGCGGAAACGACCGGGTTTTAAAAATGATGAACAGGCGCTACAACAGAGCTCAATATTCTGAAATCGTAAATAAAGTAAGGCGCGAAATTAAAGATGTCACAATAACTTCAGATTTCATTGCAGGATTTCCATCTGAAACAGAAGAAGAATTTCAAGACACAATCAGCGCCATAAACGAGCTTGGACTTGATTATTCAAACACGGCCGCATATTCGCCGCGCCCGAATACTCCCGCAGGAAAAATGACAGATAAATTTATCCCGAATGATATCAAAAAAAGACGCCTTGCAGAATTGAACGACACGGTGAAAAAAGCTTCTTTGAATTCAAACACGCGCGATATCGGAAAAACGTTTGAAGTTTTGGTTGAAAAAATAAAAGAAAATGACGACAAAAACGGTAATGTCCGAATAGCAGAGGGCAGAAGCAGAAATAATAAGGTTGTGCATTTTAAATCAGAAACAGCGCAGCCGGGCGATTTTATAAACGTTGAAATTAAAGAGGCGCTTGTTTGGTGCCTAAAAGGCGAAGAGACAAAGTGAGGCCTTATATGGTGAAACCCTCCCGGGCAAAACTTTTTGCGGTAAAATTTTTTCGGCTTGCTGTCGGCTTTATTATTTTGCTTTTAATTCAGATAATTTCGGACAAAGTTTTAAAAACGCTTGGCCTAAATTTTCCGCCCACAATTTTAGGACTGATAATTTTTGCACTTCTTTTAAATTTTAAAATTATCCCGATGCGATTTATGAAAGACATTTGCGACGTTGCAATTTCAATTTTGCCGGCGCTTTTTGTACCTCTTTTGGTTGGAATTACAGCATATTACGGTCTAATTAAGCAAAATTTGCTTGGAATAGTTGGCATTATAATTCTTGCAACCTTTATTACAATGGTTTTAACGGCAATTTTTGTTGACAAAGTGATGGAATGGACAGGCAAAAAGAATGTTTAGCGCCTTTGTTAAAATTTTATATTTTATCGGAACTTTTGCAATTTTCTATTTTGCAAAATTTTTAACACGCTTTAAGTGGCTTAAAAAACTTCCGCCAATCATAACGGCAAGTGCAGTTATCATTATTTTTTTGAAAGTTTTAAATATAAGTTTTGAAGAATACAATTCTGGCGCAAAATATATAACTTTTCTTTTGGGCCCTGCAACCATCGCCCTTGCCTACCCTTTAATTAAAAACAGGGAAATTTTGCTTCAAAACAAGCGGGCGATATATTTTGGCTTTCTTTTTGCAACTTTTGTTGCCATTTTTTCTGCGGCATTTTTAGGAAAAATTTTCCATACGAAATTTTCCATTCTGCTTTCAATGCTTCCAAAATCCGTCACAACGCCGATTGCAGTTGAAATTTCAAGAACAATAGGCGGAATTCCGGAGCTTACGGCCTGCGCCGTTATTTTTACAGGGATTTTAGGAGCAATTTTTGGCAGACGGGTTTTAAAACTTTTTGGGGTAAAAAACCACATTGCAATAGGCCTTTCTGTAGGGGCAAGTTCTCATGTTATGGGAACATCATCTTTAGCAGAGCGCAAAGAATTCAGACAGGTTGCAATTTCAACCGTAGCACTCACCATTGTTGCAATTCTAACTGCAATTCTCACCCCTTTAATAATTAAACTTTATTTAAAATTTGGCACAGCACTTGGAATTTAACCGGTGCCTCAAAAACAGTTCAAACCGGCACTTTAAAAATGGTTCAAATTAAAACCCCGCCTTATAAAAGACAGGGTTTAATATATCTGTAAGCTTAATATCTAAAGCTGACTACCTTCCAATCTTAGAAGTTAATTCTTCTCTTGATTCTTCGTAGCCTGCTCTGCCCATTAAAGCGTAAGTGTAATTTTTCGCCTGCTCAACACCAGGTTGGTTAAATGTGTTGATGTTATACAATTCGCCGGCAATTGCAGTTTGAACTTCAAGCATATAGAACAATTGCGCTAAATAGTACGCATTAACCTTCGGCATTGAAATTGTAAGGTTTGGACGTTTGAAATCAGCCAAAGCAACTGCCGTTGAATCAGCCTCAGCATTAATCAATTCATTAATTGTCTTTCCGCCAAGATAATTTACGCCCGTACAATCAAAGATTTTCGGAATTTCAAGGTTTGTATCAAATTCTTCCACACGAATGAAGTTAATAATTTTATCGTGTTTGCCTTCGTTGTAAAGCTGAATTTGAGAGTGTTGATCGGTTGCACCAAGTGCTTTAATCGGGGTTGGGCCAACATTAACTTTATTTCCGTTGTTATCAACCTCTTTACCCAAAGATTCAGCCCAAAGCTGTACATACCAATCAGAAACATATTTTAAACGGCTTGAATACGGCATCATAACTGATAAGTAATGACCTTTTTTAGTATCCATTAAGTAGTGAATTAAGGCATTTTGCGCTGCGATGTTTTTTCTGATATCCGTATTTTTAAGGGCTAAATCCATTGTTTTAACACCTTCAACGATTTCATCGATATCAATGCCTACAAGCGCAAAGGGAAC
>CANSKM010000143.1 GCA_947647475.1 uncultured bacterium | reverse complement strand
CCCGTAAAATTAATATGGTCTTTAATTAACATTAAATCGGATGGCACAAGCTCTTTTTTAAGAGAGCCGGCCGCATTTGTTAAAATAAGGGTTTTTGCGCCAAGCTTTTTAAAAACTTTAATCGGATATGTAATATCAGACATTTCATATCCTTCGTAAAAATGGAGTCTTCCCTGCATTATAACAAGCTTTTTGCCGAATAATTCACAGAAAAACAGGCTTCCTTTGTGCCCCTGTACGGTGGAAGATTTAAAATTCGGAATTTCAAAATAGGGAATTTGAATCCCCTTCAGGTTTTTTGTAAATTCCCCCAACCCGGAGCCCAAAACAAGGGCGATTTCAGGCGTAAAATCTCCTATTTTTTGTTTTATAAAATCGATTGTCGTTTGCAAAATTGAAAACTACCCGAAAACTATCCTACAAGGCCTGAATCGTCTGATTCTGAAGCTTTTACCATAATGGCATGCTGCACGGGTTTTTCTTTTTTAATATTAGAATCGTAAGATGCTTCAAAATCATAGCCAAAATCGTCTTTATTTTTCTTCATCTGAGACTCATCAACGAGTTTTTTTGCAAGCTCGATTAATTCATAAACTAGTTCATATCTGTTTGGGGTTTTTTCATTTAATTCCCACGCAATTTTTGTGATTTGGTTCATAAAATTCTCCTGATTTAATTTAATAATACAATGACCACACAATTCTTGCAAGGGGCATAAAGAACGCTTTTTATTCATACCCGTACTGTTCATACATTCTTTTTTTGTGCGAAGAATACGCATCAAACGCATCCGGGTTTATAAGCCTTAAAAAACCGTCAATTAAACCTACATTGTCGTTATCATCATAAACAGGGGTTGAATCGTTTGCAATTCTTTTTGGGGAAAAACCTGCGCGCCTTAAAGAAAGGGGGATTGAGGTTCCTGAAAGCATTTTTCTCTGGCTTGCAAGTTTTAATTTTCTCATCCTGTCTTCCATCGGCAAAAACTCCCAAGTTCGCCCCAAAAGGCGCTCTTCGAGCTTTGCAATTCTGTATTTATCGCTATCATATTTATTTACGGAAGAAAAATGTCTTCTTTCCATCACGGCAATTTCTCTGTTTTGTTTTTTTGAAAAATTAACATCGGGCGGGGTTGGAATTGCGTTCATAATTTCTTCTGCAGTAATATAAAAAGTCGGCTGAACATCAGAAGAAGCGGGCTGAACTTCGGAAAAAACCGGCGCAAAACCGAATATAAAAAGGCAGATAACCCAAAAACGGGCTCTTTTAAAACATTTACCGGGGTTTTCTCTTTGCATATTTCCACCAAAACCTTTTAATCAGGCAATAAAAAATTTATGCCACTTCACTCAATTACCACTTTAAATGCATTTTTAATTTTTTATACCCCGCGCCGGAGCAGGGCTTGGGTGGATATTTTAGTGGATATGTTAATTTATGTAACAATAAAAAGAAAAATTATAAAGTTGAAAAGAAAATTGCCGATTACTAAATCATACAGAGGATGAATTAATTAAAGTAAGGACGAAATAGGATGAAAAAGTTTTTTGTAATAGCTGCAATAGTAATGACACTCTTCTTTGCAAAAGCTAACACAATTCAAGCAAATGATTTCGCTGAAAACACAGCAAATTCAAGAATAGCAGCTTCATTATATATGTTAAACGACCTTGGCCAAAGAGATGTTATCGCTCTTTTAAAAGGCCAAAACGTTACAGGCAAGCCGATAAGAATTATGTTCAGAAACCTTGACATCTACGGCTGCGGCGATTGCGAAGCTTTCACAACAAAAACAAAAGCAGGTTCACTCGTTATTTTCATCAACGAAATCCACAAAGAAGCTCCTCTTGAAGCTATCGCTTGCTTAATCGCTCATGAATCTCAACACCACACAATGACAAATACAAAACAAGAAGAATTAAGAGCTTGGCTTAAAGAAGTTTCAACCTGGAACGCATTCGTAAGAAAAGACCCCACAGTTGCTTATTCAACTCACCCGCTTGTTAAAAGAGAAAACAAAATCGCTAAATTAAACGCAAAAGACAACGGCAAGGGCGGAGCAATCGAACAAGTAATCGCACAAAACCCTGTATATGCAGCTCTTAACTAAGTTTTAATCCCATTTCCTATCCTCCTATCCTCCCTATCCTCTATAAGTCCTAAAAATTCATTCTTGAAACGCCTCCTTTTAGCGGGGGCGTTTTTGTTTTCATCAGGGTTTTTGAAAGTTTTTTTAGTTTTAGAGTTTTTAATATATTTGCCTGTTTTTTGGGTTTTAATGTATTATTTAAAGGTGAAAATCACCCCTTAGAGTGTCAGGGCCCACGGGTTTTGACAGAATGGGAATTCAAATCGTCATTAGCGGGGCCATAGTTTTTATGGTTTAAGGCCTTTTTTGGCTATCATTTGATAAAGTTTATGTTGTCAAATTAAATCACCTGCTTTTATTTTTTTAGACACAGCGCAAAAGTTTGTGACCGCACATTGAAAAAACAGTACAGACTACAGCTCTGTGACGGCAGTTCAAGTGCAAGTTACGGCGCCTTGCAGTGCTACTACCGCAGCAGCGGCTGCACGGGCGCAAACGGTAACAACTGCTACCCGAATATCGTATGGGCAAGCACGCCTGGGAGCAGTGGCTATTACTATTACAGAAACTTGAATAGTGGTACCTTCAATGAGAATACTAACCCCTCTACTAAAGCTTTTGGTGTGCGCTGTGTCCTGGATTTGAAAAAATCTACAGACAGCTCTGCGACAGGTATTCAGGTTACGGTGCCTTGCAGTGCCAGAAACTGAGCGGCGGCTGCCCGGGCGCTAATACTGGCGGTAACTGTTGGCCAAGCTGTTTTTGGCCAAGCGACTCGCTTTCAGGCAGTAATTACTACTACCATTGTTTAAATAGCGGCAGTTTTAATGCCAATTCAAATACTAACCCTGGTGCCTTTTCTGTGCGCTGTGTCCTGGATTTGAATGTTGAAACACAAAACCTGCAGACAAAGCTCTGCGACAGCGCTTCAGGCAAGGGCGCCTTGCAGTGCTCAAGTAAGAGCAGCGGCTGCCCGGGCTCCAACAATAACAACTGCAACCCGTACCGCGTATGGGGCACAGCGACTGCCGGTGGACACTATAGAGGACAGCTGAGTAGCGGTAGCTTTGATACAAGTACGCCAAATAGCGCCCTATATGCTAACGGTGTGCGCTGTGTCCTGGATTTGAAATGCAATACAAAATATAAGTTCAAAAGCATAATATTGTTTAACAATTTTGCCAAGGGGTATGGTTATTCGGTATTATTAGTTTTAAAATAAGCCCCCTAGAGTGTCAGGGCCCACGGGTTTTGACAGAGCGGGGAATTCAAATCGTCAAATGGGGCCGTAGTATTTTACGGTTTAAGATTGATTTTTTTAAAAAAAATTTAGAAAAATCGGTTATCGTTTAATAAAGTTTATGTTATTAGGCTAAATTACCCATTTTTATTTTGACACAGCCGCACATTGAAAACTACAGCTCTGCGACAGGTATGAGGGTTACGGCGCCTTGCGGTGCAACAAACTGAGTAGCGGCTGCCCGGGCTCTGCAGATAACAACTGCTGGCCGAACAACGTATGGTCAGGCACGGCTAACGGCAGTAACCACTATTATCGCTACTTGAATAGTGGTACCTTCAATGAGAATAACCTCGGTATTACCTATGCCTTTGGTGTGCGCTGTGTCCTGGATTTGAAATCCAAAATCAAATGCAGACAACTGCTACCCAAACGAAGTATGGGCAGGCCCGCCTAATGGTTCTTATTACCCCTGGGGCTACTTACAAAGTGGTTCTTTCACTATGATTACCACAAATAGTACAAGCACTTACGCTATGAGTGTGCGCTGTGTCCTGGATTTGATACTGAAACACAAAACCTGCAGACTACAGCTCTGTGACAACAGTTCAGGCAGTTACGGCGCCTTGCGGTGCAACTATAAGGACGTCTGCACGGGTGCGACCAATAACCGCTGCTACCCGTACAATGTATGGTCAGGCACGCTTAACAGCGGCACGAGCTATTACAGAGGCAACTTGAATGGTGGCAGTTTCACGGTTAATAGCAATTCTTATACCAACGCCAACGGTGTGCGCTGTGTCCTGGATTTGAAAATCTACAGACAAGCTCTGTGACAACTATTCAGGTTACGGCGCCTTGCAGTGCAACTGGAATACCAGCGGCTGCCCGGGCGCAAACAATGACCGCTGCTACCCGTACGGAATATGGTCAAGCACTAAGGTGGGTGTTGATACGTATTCTAACAGAGAGCTAAATAGCGGCCTTTACGAGAACACGTTTGAGCGGTCTGTTACCTATGCCTTTGGTGTGCGCTGTGTCCTGGATTTTGACCATATTTTAATTATCAAATAAACATTGTTATCACAGGCCGGAAGTCATTCAGTGAGCAGCCGTCATTGCGAGGGAAGCGACAGCGACGAAGCAATCCAGGAAGATGT
>CANSKM010000142.1 GCA_947647475.1 uncultured bacterium | reverse complement strand
GTTTTGCCCTCCCTGTGTGTGTTCTGCAGGTTTTTTGCCGGCCGCATTTGAAGATGTTGTGGAAGCACTGATTTTTCTTGTCATTTTTTCAGGCTCCAAAACCGGGATATAGATTAAAAATTCGGTAAAATCTTCTTCTTTTGGGGAGTTAATTTCAATTTTACCGCTCATTTTTTCAATCAGGCTTTTTGCAATGTAAAGCCCAAGGCCGCTTCCCTGCGCGGATGAAGTTAAATGGTTGTCAATTCTGTAAAATTTTTCAAAAACCTTGCTTTTTTCGTCTTCTTCAATGTGTGAGCCGAAATTTTTAACGGAAACTACGTTAAAATCTCCTTGTGTTCCGATTTTAATCTCAATCGGCCTTTGTGCTATATCTTGCGCTGCATCTAGTATCTCTTTAGGTGTGGTTTTTCCGCCTGAATATTTGCAGGCGTTTTCGATTATGTTTACAAAAATCTGCTCCAGTTTGTCCTTGTCTGCCATTGAATTTAAAATTTTTCCGGTTTGAATTTTAAATTCTTTATTTTTGTAATTTATTTTTAAAATCTCCAAAACGCTTTTTATAAGCGCCAAAAGGTTTACTTCTTTTAAAACAATTTCTGTGTCGGATTCAATTTTTGCAACATCTAAAACGTTTTCAACAAGGTTTGTAAGCCTTTCTGATTGCTCTAAAATTATATTCAAAAATTTTTTCTTTGAAATATCATCAAGCACATCCCAATTATCAAGAATTGTTTTTGAAAACCCCTTAATGCTTGTTAAGGGCGTTCTTATCTCGTGCGAGAGCGTTGATATAAATTCATCTTTAATCTGCCTTGAATCCATAGTTTTAATTATACCAAGTTTTCTTTTACAACATCAAACAATTCTTCCAACCTTTGTTTGTTGTTTAAGTATAAATATCCGACGATGACTTCAAAGGCGGTTGCGTGGCGGTGGATATTCGGATTATTTTTCTTGTTTATGGTGAGGTTTAGGTTTCTTGCGCGCCTAAAGATTTCTTTTTCTTCATCGTTTAAAAAATTTTCAAAAATAATTTCTGCCATTTTGGCCTGAAATGTTGCGCAGACAAAAGACGTTGTAATTTTGTGCATAAGGTTTTGGCTTTTTACCCTAAATACAATGTTTTCTCTGATAAAAAGTTCATAAACCGCATCGCCGATGTGTGCAAACCTTTTTAAATCAAAACTTTCCATATTCTTTGGATTTTACCATAAAACGCCGTTTTTCAATAAAATCCATACAGGCTATTTTGTAATATTTCGTAACATTTTACCTTCAAAAGAAGAAACCCGGGCAATTTTTAAAATCAAAAATACTTTATTAATATACAAGGAAGTTTATATTAGGAGAAAACGAGGAAGACTATGGCAGTAAACGGAGTATCATACGTTTCAGACGCGCTAAAATACATTAACGGTTTGTCTGTTGTTCAAAATTCTAAAAGTATCGTGGGCGATACGGTAGATGCTGTTAAGCAGGCACCAAGCTTTACTATTTTTGAAATGGCCCCAAAAGTTTTTAACGGGGTGAAATATGGAATGAACTCTGCAGGGACGGTAGGTCTTTCAGGCGGTCTGCAAACTTTAAAAGATATGGGCGGACTTGTTGATGATACAATCCAGCTTCAAAAGGGTTTAAGCGGGGCTTCAATGAATTATGATGCCCTGAGCGCAATTTATAAAGCAAAAGGGGCGCTCGGTGTTTCAGGTTCCGAGGCTGCAGGCCTTGCAGATGATGCAATTGCTCTTGCAAAAGAAGGCTTAGCACAGGGAAACAAGGAAATAATTGCACAGGCAGGGGTAAAGGCAAATGAGGCTGTTGGCCTTGCAAAAACTGCCGCAAAAGAAGCAAATCCCGGGTTTTTATCAAAATTAAAAGGTTTATTTAAAATAGGCGCAAAAGAAGGCGCAGACGATATTGCAAATGTGGCTTTGAATTCTGTTGACGATGTTGCAAACGCTGCAAGCGGCGCTGTTAGCGGAGCAGCCGGTGAAGTTGCCGGTGCTGCAGCGGAAACTGCCGCAAAAGGAGCAACGGGCTTGCTTGGGAAAACGGGCGCTGTGCTTAAAAAATCCGGCGCAGGCGTTATGATGGCAATTGAAGGCGTTATGGAATTATTTACAAACGTTATTCCGGCTTTCCAGGCAGGCGGCGCTAAATCAGGCGTAAAACAACTTGGAAAATCAACGGTAAAAGTTGCAGCTTCAACAGGCGGCTTTGTTGCAGGTTCTGCGGCAGGTAAGGCAATAGGTGCAGCTATAGGAAGCATATTCCCGGGCGCAGGAACCGTAATCGGCGGTATGATAGGCGGCTTTGTAGGCGGCCTTGTGGGCTCTTCTCTTGCAAAGGGTGCTGCTGAAAAGATTACAGGCAAAAGTGAAGTTGAAAAACTTCAAGAAGAGGCCGTAGATGAGCAGGCAGCAATGATTGCTACGGATTCTGCTTCAATGGGCCAATTAAACCAGGCTGTTCAGCTTGCAATCCAGCAGGATTTAGCAGACGGTGAGCTATCAGAAGATGGCCAAAAAATGCTTGAATACTTAAATTCAGGTGTGTTTAACACAACAAATTCAACAGGCTATAATACAACAACATACTCAGGTTCAGGTTTAAGCCAGCTTGTGGCACAAATTCAATCCGGTGATAGAAGCGCATATAACGTTCCGACAGCAGCGCTTGATGCGAGTGCAAACTCATTAACAGGCGGGGGCTATGCAAACAGCTACACAACATTCGGGATGTCAAACCCCTATGCCCCGACAAGCACAACAACGGCAAACGGCGATGATGTATTAAACTACTTCTCATAAAAAGCAAAAACCAAGGAAGGGTGCCTTAAAAAGAGATTAAAAACAGATTAGGCGAAAGATTCTCCGAAAGACAATAAATCTTCATAAGAAACCCCCGCTTCTGAAAGTTCTTCCGCGGTGAGCCCAAAAAGGGTGATTAAATTATCAGCTTCAACTCTATTATTGTTCCTTGAATTGTTTAAAATGCTAAAAACCTTGCTGACAGCGCTTTCCCTTGTCATAAAAAGGTTTGAATTTGATTTATGAAGTATGCGTTTTTTTGCTTTTCCCATACTTAATATGATGAACAAAATAAAGTAAAAAGTAAATCATTTGTAATTAAAGTTAAAGACATGTAATGAATTGTAAAAATTGAAAAATTTTTAAAAAAAGCAAGCAATAAAAAACGTTCATATGTTTTATAAAGTTACCGGTTAATTAGCCGCTATCAAAGAAAGTCAAAAAAAGTGAAGATTAAAGCAACAGATACAGCATACGTTAAAGAAGCAAAAGCCCAAAAGAAAGCTAAAAAGGCTGACGGGCAAAAGAAAGATATACTGCATGATACGCCGTTAAGGTATGCGGGATATTGTGATGATATTGGCGCTGCAACAAGGGTTATCTGTTCAAATTCAAAAAATGCTTTAATTAAAAATCTTCCCGTAATTTCTTATATCCCTGTCGGCGCCTATATTGGCGCGGATGTTTTAACGACATACAATAAAGTTAAAAAAGAAGAAGGCAAAGAGGAAGCAAAGAAAAAAGCCTTGAGTCAAGGGATTTTCCAGGGAATTACGAGCCTTCTTTTCCCGATTGGAATAGTCGGTGCGGCACAAAAAGGCGCAGGCAAAATGTTTGATAAATTTATTCCTGCCTTAAAACAAAATTTTGCAGAAAACGGCGCAAAAATTATCAACAGAAAAAGAGACGTTGCCCTTGCCGTTTTTGGCATTGGGGCTTTGATTACCGTTTCAAAATATGCTGATAAATTTGCAAAAAACGTTTTAATGGAAAAAATTATAAATCCGATTATTGGAATTAAAGAGAAAAAAGCCGAGTGTGCAAAGGAACTTAAAAATAAGGAACCTCTAAAAGACGCCGCGGTTGATGATAACAATACGGCAGAGGGCACAACTCAAGGCTAAAATAAGGGCTTCATCCTAATTTTCCCCAACTTATTAAATAAGGTCAAAAAGGCTTTGAAAAATGCTTTCAAAGCCTCATTTTTTAATTTTTTAAAACGCAAAATTATCTGTTTAAAATTTCCCCGAGTTCCTTTTGGAAGGGTGAAATTTTTGCCAGTTTTTCAATAATATGCGGCAGGGTTTGAACCGTGTAATTGATGTCTTCTTCTGTCGTATAGCGGCTCAAAGAAAACCTTATGCTGCCATGGAGAGATGTAAACGGAACCCCCATCGCACGAAGCACATGGCTTGGCTCAAGACTTCCTGAAGTGCAGGCAGAGCCTGAGCTTGCGCAAATTCCTGCATCGTTTAAGTGAAGAAGAATAAGTTCGCCTTCGATGTATAAAAAGCCTATGTTTGTTGTGTTTGGAACCCTGTTTTTTGCGGTTGAATTTAACCTTGCGTTTTTAATTTTGGTTAAAATCCCCTCTTCAAGAGTGTCTCTAAGTTTTTTTACGCGGCAAAGTTCATCGTCCAAATTTTCCATGGCAAGCTCTGCAGCACGCGCCATACCTACAATATAAGGTACATTC
>CANSKM010000141.1 GCA_947647475.1 uncultured bacterium | reverse complement strand
AAAATCGCTGCTAAAACAGTTCCTGCATTTTCAGCTGGTAAAAAATTCAAAGAATTGGTTAAATAACCACTCTGTGCCAAAAATAAAGAAACTTTTAAAAGGCCGATTCCATTTTGGAGTTGGTCTTTTTGCACTATAAAACCCCTTGTTTATATACATTTAAAGCACTTTATGATAAAATTATCCTGTTAGATTAAAAAAGGAGATGCAACAATTAGTAAAAACGATATGAAAACCAAAGAATTGGTTAATGAAAAAATCAGAGCAAGAGAGGTAATGCTTATAGACGACGAGGGCACAAACCACGGAGCAGTTCCGACTTCAAAAGCCCTTGATATGGCAAAAGAAAAAGGTTTAGACTTAGTTGTTGTATCCCCAAACCAGGCCCCGCCTGTTGCAAAAATTTTAGACTGGGGCAAATATAAATATGAAACCGAAAAACGTGCTAAGGAAGCAAAGAAAAAGCAGCATACGGTTGATATTAAAGAAGTTAAAATGCGCTATAAAATAGACACGCACGATTATGAAGTGCGTCTAAAAAGCGCTAAAAAATTTATAGCACAAGGAAACAAGGTAAAGGTTGTTGTTATGCTCAGAGGCCGCGAAATGCAGCATAACAAGCTTGCAATTGACCTTGCAAACAAGTTTTTAGCTGATATCGAAGAAGCTTCAATTTTGGTTGAAAAAAAACCGATGCTTGAAGGCAGAAACGTTGTAATGGTGCTTGCTCCCGCCGCAGGGAAGTAGAGTTTCAAATTTATATCAGTTATTGGGCTTTGGTTTTCCAGGAATGTATATTTTTTAATACCGGGCCTGCAACACAATCAGAGCTATTAAACTCACTTTTTATTGCTCGCAAACTCACTTGTGCCTCAAGCTAAGGAGGCACATGCTCAAAAATACTCGCTGTATATGTTCGTTAAATATCTCTAGATTGCTTATGCTAACGGTATTAAAAAATATACATTCCTGGAAAATTTAAAACAAAAAGACCCAAGAAATCATAACAAAAGGAGTTTTTATGTTCAGGCAAATGCGCAGATTAAAACAACAGCTTTCTGAAAACGAATGCAAAGAAATTTTAACAAACGGTAAAACCGGCATTATGGCTGTTCTTGGGGATGAAGATTACCCTTATGCTGTGCCTTTGAATTATATTTATCTTAACGATAAAATTTATTTCCACTGTGCAAAAGAAGGCCATAAAGTTGATTCCATAAGGAAAAACGAGAAAGTTTCATTCTGCGTTGTCTCAAAAGATGAAGTTGTGCCTGAGGTTTTTGGGACAGATTTTAGAAGCGTTATACTTTTCGGGCGTGCTCGTATAATGGATGAAAAAGAGTTTATGCCCGTCATTCAAAGCTTTGCAAAGAAATATTGCCCGAAAGAAACCGATGATTCTATTCAAAGTGAGATAGATAAAGATTTTAAGCGTCTTTGTATCGTGGAAATTTCAATTGACCATATAACGGGAAAACAAGCCATAGATTTTGTCCGCAAGGCAAATCAAAAAGCAAACTAAACCTTAAAAACATACAATGTAAAATAGTATTTAAGAAATAAAAACTCCGCTAAGCATTAAACCAAGCGGAGTTTTTAAATTTTTAAACCTTAAAACTCAAGATAATTTTTGTGTTTTAGGTTAAAGCCTTTCCAAACTTTTCTATGAAGCTTTTTTCTCATTTACAAAGCTTGCCGTAATTGCAGCAAGGATAAGCATTAAAGCCCCCACAAGGAAAGCATGTTCCCAGTGGTTGTTTAAAAGGCCGTTTGGCATTATAAATTTTGCCTTGTCGATATACCAAGCCAAAAGCGTGCAGACAAGAACCTGCGGAGCTGCGATGAATATGTTGAAAATACCCATAACAGAGCCTTCCGTGCCTTCTTTAATATATTTTGAAAGCATTGCAAAAGGAAGGGCCAAAGTGCTTGCCCAGCCGATGCCCGCAAGTGCCATAGCACTCATAACGGAAACTTTATTTGGCAAGAATGCCATTAAAATATATGCAAGAGCCATGCTTGAAAGTGCAATTATGTGAACAAATTTGTTTCCTCTGCGCTCTGCCCATTTCCCGATAGGAATTGCAACAAGGAAGCAAACAAGGTTAAACACGGCAAAGCAGATGGATGAAAAATATTGTCCTGCAACCATTTCGTTTGCATAAATATCTTTTACATTTCCGCCGATGTTTAAATCAGGCACGCCAAACACAGTGTGTACGGCATATTGCGTGAAGAAAATCATCATGCTCATAAGGCCAATCCAGGAGAAAAACTGCATTGTGCAAATTTTCCCGACTTCAGGAGAAATTTTGAAGAAATCTTGAACATTTTGAATGAATGAAGTTTTTTCTTCAACAATATCTTCTTTTACAGCCTCAGCCTTAATTTTTCTTTCCTTAATTGTCATACAAGTCCAGGTCATAGCAAGGAAGAAAGCAAGCCCTGCCATTGTAAACTGTGCATTTGTGCTCATATCATACCCGAAGGCATATTTTAAGAAAGGTGCCGTTCCTGCTGCAATTACAGACCCGAGGCCAATTGCAAAGCTAAGGTATGAGTTTGCAAGGGCGTGCTGTTCTTTTGGAATATTATCCGGGATAAGTGCTCTGTATGGGCCTTGCGCTGCGTTAACACAAGCATCGATTACCCAAATCATAATTGCTGCAATTAAAAGCCCGAGCCACACAGGGGCAGATTCGCCAAAAAGCCCTGCGATATCACCGCTTCTAGGAAGTAAGAATAAGCCTATGGCGGCTAAAATTGCTCCGCCCATTAAATAGGGAACGCGTCTTCCAAAGGGCGTTTGGGTTGCATCTGAAAGTGCGCCTATGATTGGCTGTACAACAATCCCTGTTACGGGGCCTGCAAGCCAGATGAGCCCGAAAATTAAGGGGCTTGCGCCAAGAGCTTCAGTTACAGGGCCTGATAAGATAATTCTCATCTGCCAGGCAAATTGAAGCCCGAAAAATCCTAAACAAAAATTCAGAAGCTGTGCTGTCGTGAATTTTTTCATTTCTTCGTTTGCCATTAAATCCTCCTAACAAAACTTGCCTCTATTTTACCTTAAATCAAGCAAAAAGTCATATAGTTTAAAAGAATCGTTTTTCCCGAAGAAAATTTTAACCGTTAAGCCTGCAGGTCGGGTTTTAATATGGACATTGTTAAGTTGCCCGTCTTGATAAAAATCTCTGATACACTTTGAATTATGTATTGAATGGGTGTAGGATAGGGGTATGGAGATTAAAAAGATTTAATTAATGATGTTGGACAAGTATGTCTAGCCTATGGGTCAATACATGATTAATTAATATTTTAAAAAATATGGAGCAGAAATAATGGGAAGGCAAACAAAAGAAAACAAACAAAACCCAGCAAATGCAATTTCATTTGCAATGTTGATTGTCGCGATAATAATGATTGTCTTTCCGAAGCCGCTTGAAGCACTGACAAAACATATAACTCCAAACATTGATTTTGTTCAAAATAATGCAGGAAACTTGATAAGATATAATGAATTTGCCAAAAATTTGGATACAATCTGGAGTTGGGTGTTTGTTGTTGCAAGTTTATTGTTTTTGTTTTTTTATCGTTCAATTATCCGTGGAAGAATATCCGAAAATTTTCCCAGAGATACTATAAAATATATGTCTACCCCATTGTTATTTTTTGCACCATTTATACAATTTTGCATTGGTGGAGTTTTTGGAAAAAATGTTGTCCCCGCTTTTATATTTTTCGACAAATTAACACAAGTGCAATCAACATACACATCCCTGCTTTTATACACCCTTATTGTTGCAACAGGTTTTATATTCACAACCATGATTCAATACTGCACTATAGTTATTACTGATAAACGCATAACAAGTATAGATTTTTTAAATATCTTTAAAGGTAGAACTATTCAATTTAAAGATATAAAAGAAATTAAAACACATAGTTTTGGATATCAGATTATATCAAATAATAATACCATTTTTCCACTAATGTTACCTGGTGCAAAAACTATATACAAAAAATTTTTGGTGGATTTAAATCAAGAAGGAGTAGAATAGTCAAATGAGTGAAAATTCTAATGTGCAAATGCTTGTAAGTGGCAAGATTGTATCTGGTGGCCAATCAAACACGCAAGAGCCTGATATGGAAATTGAAAATAGTCCGTAGGTCAGGCATACTCGCCCTACACCATTAAACTTGCGACAAAACGCCCCGTGATGAAATGCTTGCAAATTACCCTTCAAGCTGGCTTTTTATATTCCAAATTCCGCAAGGGCAAACCCCCGCGCAAATTCCGCAGCCAATACATTTTTTCTCATCCGAAACGTAAGCAAAGCTTGTTGTGCCGTCAGGGTTAGTAAATTCAACCCTTTCAATTGCACCCCTCGGGCAGCTTGTAAGGCACATTTTGCAATCGCGGCAGCTTGCACAGCTTAAACATCTGTCTTTTTCATCCAAAGTATCAAGCGCGCAGACTTCACTTTTTCTTAACGTTTTGTAATAAACATCTTTTACTT
>CANSKM010000140.1 GCA_947647475.1 uncultured bacterium | reverse complement strand
GTATATACGTATCTGTCGGCAAGAACTATAAACCCTGCTTTCATTGCGGGAATAATAATTTTTTCAAGACGGTCTGCAAAATCAACAGCATGAAGAAGGGAAAACGTGCGGCCTGAAAGAAGATTTTTCTTTTTGGCTTTTTTTGTGGTTTCTGAAATTAAATCTGAAGAATTCCAACAGGTTAAGATTACATCAAGATTTTTAGATTTCAACCAACTGTAAAGTAAATCCAGCTGGGTAGATTTCCCGCTGCCGTCTATTCCTTCAACACAAATGAGTACGCCTTTCAGGTCATGGTTTTTATTAAATCTTAACATTTTGTCCCTTGTTTTTGCTTCCCTTTATTAATAATATTATAAGTGATAAACTGCATTTGCAAACAAATTTAAAATTTCGGAGAGAAAAATGACATCAAATATATTTTCAAAGGCTTTTAATGTCGTAAAAGACAGTCCCTTTATCACGCTTTATTTTGTATTATATTTAATAGTTCTGTTTTTAATAATCCCTGTGATGCTTGCCGGGAAGAATATATTTTTAACAAGTATTTTAAGCGTTTTATCCCTTCTTTTAACCTGTGCCTTTTTGGCAGGCTGGTTTGGAATGATTAAAACGGCAATTCTTGTTTATAAAAAGGACAAAAGCCCTGAAGAAAAGCTTGAAGAGGCAGTAAAATTAAAGAATAATTTCTTTTGCAGCGTTTCAAACTACATTCTGCCCGTAATTTTCGGAGTTTTAATCCTTGTTGCCCTTTTATATCTCCACTCATATCTTTCAGATATTCTATTCGGCAAAATTGACGATGTTTTATCCAACATTTCAAAATATGCAAACGACCAGGAAGCCTTTAGAACCTACCTTTTAAACCTTCCTGAATCCACCTGGGGCACAATCATTAAAAAAGGAATGTTTTCTTACCTTGTTTGCAGCTTTTTAACAATGGTTTTCCTTTTCTTTGCTTCAAGCCTTTATTTAAACAAAAAATGCAGCCTGAATCCTTTCTTTGCAATGTTCGACTGCACAAAAACAATGTTTAACAAATTTTTTGAAACAATAATCATATTTATATTTTTAATAGTTTTGAATTTTGTTTTAATGTCCCTGCAAGCATTTTATGTTTCAAACGTTGTAATTTCTTTTATCACAATGATATTAAGGATTTATTTTGCAGCATATATTATTGTGTTAATATTTAATTTATATGAAGAAAACCAAAAAGGCCTCTCTGCCCCTTCCGATTATTGTTGTGACAGGACCGACTGCATCAGGCAAGACGAAACTAACGGTTAACCTTGCAAAAAAGCTTGATGCGGAAGTTATTTGTGCCGATTCAAGAATCGTATATAAAGGATTAGACATTGTGAGTGCAAAACCTACGGTTGAAGAAAAAGAAGGGGTTTTGCACCATTTAATCGACATAAAAGAGCCCGTTGGAGAACCCTACAGCGCCGGGGATTTTTGTCTGGATGCTAAAGGTGCCATTGAAAAAATAAGAGCAAAAGGAAAGCCTGTGATAATTTCCGGCGGAACCTGGTTTTATATTAAATGCCTTTTGGATGAAGCGGCGCTTTTACCTGTTTCATCTGATGCAAATTTAAGAAAAGAACTTGAAAGCCTTGATAACGAAACGCTTTGGCAGATGCTTGAAAAAGCAGACAAAAAAAGGGCGAATGAAATTCACCCGAATAATAAAGAGCGGGTAATCAGAGCGCTAGAGATGTCAAAAGCCCTTGGAGGAGAGGTTTCAAGCACAGAGCGCACTTTAAATGAAGAATATGATGCGCTTTGGTTTGCACCGGATTTTATTAAAGAAGAAAAAAGGGATGAACTCTACAGACGGATTGATTTTCGGGTGGATGAAATGATAAAATCGGGGCTTTATTATGAATGGGAAAGAATAAAGGGAATTTGGGGCAGAACAAAGGTTTTAGAAAATACAATCGGGTATAATGAATTTTTCGAGCTTGAAGATAAAATTTATTCAAACGTTTGGGAGGCGTTTGAAAAAATTAAGCAGAGGACAAGAAACTTTGCAAAAAGGCAATTAACGTTTTTCAGGGGCGAAGAAAAAATCATCCCCGTGAAAGATGAGGATGAGATTTTAGCCTGTATTACTTAACTTTTCTTTATAATTCAGGCAATTTTAGAGTGTGTTTTGTTTTATTAAACTTGTGTATTACAAAGTATGAAGGTTAATTAAAAGCTTATGGCAGCAGGCTTTAACACAACATACCAACCGCAATATCAGCCCCAAAACTATAGCCAGGGCTATGCTATGCCTCAGCCTGCAGTCCAACCGCAACCGCAGGCACAAACTTATACCCAAACCTATACACAAAACCCCATGCCTGCACAATATCAACCCCAAACACAACAAACAGGGCAAAGCTATCCGCAAAACTATTATCTCCCGCAAACACCGGGAATTGTAAATTATGTTACACCTCCTCAAAATATCCCCTCTCCGCAAGGGCAGCCGCAGGCCTTATCAAACATTCCATACGAACAAAACCCTTTGAATATGAATACAGGATTTAGCCCGGCACCAGGCACACAAAACGGATTAAACGGTGCTATGAACGTTCAAATGCCGGCCCCTGCCATACAAAACGGACAAGGACAGGGAAGCGCAATGAACGCCCAAGCCCCTGTAGAGCAGCCTTTTATGGACATCGGGGTTGTGGATGCACCCGAAAATTTTTCAAAAACCCCTATTCTTGATGATTTAAACAGAAGGGGTCAAACAACAGAACGCGAAACCCCGCCAAAATTAAGAGGCAAGAAAACATTTACGCTTGGAAACGTAAGTGCTGCCTGCAGTGTCGGAGCACTTGGAATAATTTTAACCATGGGGCTTTGTAAAATTTTAAAATTAATCAAACATAAGTAGGATATACGTTCTTTTGCTTGCTTAAATCATATAATATGACCTATAATAAATTCATAAGGTTAATATTTTAAATTAGGAAAGATTTAGCAAGTTATGAAAAAATACGCTTTTACATTGGCTGAAACTCTTCTCACAATGACAATTATAGGCATTTGTGCAGCTATGTTAATATCTACAATTAAAAATGTGAACCCAACAGGCCAAGCCGATGCGATTATGGCAAAAAAGGCTGTAACAACCTTTACTGATGCCACAAGACAAATTATGGTTCATTATGCAAAAAACTTTAAAATGAACGACTTATACAACGATGCCGAAAAAACAGATGCTTGCAAAAACGCCACCTGTCTTTTCAATCTTTACGGTAAATTTGTTCAGATTTCAAAAACTTTGGATGCAACAAGCGCAGGAAACTTTGGCACGAGCGTTGGAGTTTACGGACAAGTTTCAGACGGACTTGTTTTCGGCCTTAAATATGACCAAAGCTGCGGAATTGGCGAAACAATTTTCACAGCACCCGCTTCTGAAGATGTTAACGGCTCTGCCCCGGTTTCAACAACAGTTTCAGGTGCCTGCGGAATTATTTACTATGATGTAAACGGTAAAAAAGGCCCGAACATCGACGGTAAAGACAGGTTTGCAATGCCGATTTTCAAAGCAACAGGGGTTAGAATTCCTTCTCCAAAAGCAGAAGACAAAACCACTCCTACAACATAAGAAAGTTTAAATAATAAATTAACCGGGCTTCAATTTAATGAAAGCCCGGTTTTTATTTGGAAAATAATGAAGAGTATAGCTTTTTAAATCTTTATTGACCGTTTTTAGCCGTTAAATTCCGCTTACAGATATTTCATTGCCGCTTGTTCTGCTTTATCTGCCTTTGCAAGCATAGCCTGAACATTGGGGTTTGTAATTGCATCGCCCGTTGCCTGTGCTTGGGCTTGGGATACATCTCCTGAAACCGCATTAAATGGTTTTGAAGAGGGGATGTAAGACCTTGGAGGTTCTTGAATTGTGCTTTGCGCAGGGTTTTGAGCAGGAGCCTGTGGTTGTTGCGGCTGTTGATATTGCTGTGGCCCATAAGGATTAGTCACCGGTCCCATCGGGTTATACGGGTTTTGAGCGGGCTGCTGCGGCTGATATTGCTGCGGTTGACCTGGTTGTTGCTGTGGCTGGATTACATTATTCGGATTATTCAAATAATTATTAAGAATTGTGCTTGGTGTAAATGTGCCTGGTGTTTGCGGAGAAACCTGCGCCGGAACATCGGAAATTGCATTTGCAAGCTGGATTAGAAGCGTAGGGTCTTTTTGAATTGCAGCCAAAGCCTGCGGGTCGCTTTGAATTACCTGTAACACTTCAGGATGTGCTTCAAGTTTTTTCATCGCCGCTTCAAGCTGTGTTTGGAGCTGCTTTTGCGCTTCTTCCTGAGCTTTTTTGTTTGCTTCTGTATCTATATCATAAGGTTTGCCGAAAATTTTGTTTACAACTTTTCTAATCGGTCCCATAAAGGCTGCAGATAATACCATTGAGATTAAAATAAACCTCATTGCACCACCGCCTACGCCCTTAACTTTTCTGAACAATTGAACAGGGGCATTTAACAAGGCATTTTTAAAAGGAAGCGCTTTTGGTGTCGCAACCCCTTTAACTACAGGGTCTAAGCC
>CANSKM010000139.1 GCA_947647475.1 uncultured bacterium | reverse complement strand
CCCAAGAAAACAATTTTAATATGATTGCTTTCGTTGAAAAAATCAATACAAAACAAATTCTGGAACAAATTATTCCTCATTGACTATTTTCCCCTATAAACCACACAACCCAAAATTCTTATCATTTTTTCTTTTTTGGACCATCTGAAACGAAAAACATTTCTTCTAATTATCTTAAAAAATCCAAAAACAGAAAATATATTATACAATAATGTTTTAGCTCCCCAAGGTGTATATCTCAAATATTTTAGATAATATTTCTTAAAGGGCAATATATACATTAGCGTCCAAGGCTTATTCGCCCCGACAAAATGATAAATTTTCACATCGTCAAAATCATCTTTTTGACCTTCTCTCCCAACTTGAATGTTCCATTTTTTATCAAGGAGCAACATTTTATCCTGCAAGACACAATTCAAAACATCTTGATCCTGAAAAATCATCTTTTCAGCATTCTGTGCCGCATAGTTAAACAATTTTTCTTTTACACCTTCTTCTCTGAATTTTTTCAAATTGACCAAAATTACACCAGCATTACAATAACGCTCTATATTTAATCTTTCTTTGGAAGATTTGTCCCAAAAATCCTTTACACCAGCAAAATAATAGTCGTCTACATTTTTATTATACAATTGTTTCAAACTTCCCATTGTAACCAAATCGCAATCCAGATAAAGCACCTTGTCGAGTTCGGGAAGTAAATCCGCCAAAACAAACCTGTAGTATGTAGCAATAGAAATATGCGGACAATTCCTTGTTAAAGGACAATCCTTGAATTCATCGTTATTCACGTTTATAAATTTAATATCAGAAAAAGCAGTCTTAGCTAATTTTGAAATAATTTTAACATTTTTAGGGCTTAACCCGGAAGAAATTACATAAAAATTTATTTGCCCATCTTGTTTGTTTTGTAAAATCGAAACAATAGTACAGCCCAAATGTTGCACATAATTGTCATCCACAGAAAATACAATATTTAACACATCACCCTTTGGCAAAAAATTCACCTGCGGTTCAACCTTTTTCTCAAACACCTTAATTCCCAAAACATAATACTTATCTTTATCCACGCAGTGTTTAATTTTATAAAACAGATGTTTTTCATTATCCAAGCATTGATCCGGAAGTTTGATATTGTGTTCTTTTGCAAAATTATATGCCCATAAAGTTGCTTCAGTTCTATCTTTCGTCTTCTTGGGAGATGGGCCGCTTCTTATAATTGAAGCATTGTTTGCAAAATAATGATAAGCAGTACCGGAAACTTTTACAACACTTTTCACATTAACGCTTACCTGCAGTAAATATCTTATATCTTCATAAAAAGCATGCTCTATAAAAGACAAGTTTTCAATAACGGAGCGGCGATATAATTTTCCCCAAACAACATACCACTTGCCAAGAATAATCATCTCATTTACAATATTTGACACATTTTGAATAAATTTCTCTTTTTTATTATTTAAAAAATAATATTTTGAACCGTTTGCCCTGTCTTTTATCACAGAAGACATTGAAACATCCGCGTTATATTTAACAGAAGCATTATAAAGCTTTTCAAGATAATCTAAATCCACCCAATCATCGCTGTCAACATAAGTTATATATTCGCCCTTTGATGCACTAACGCCTGTATTTCTTGCAGCACCAAGTTTTTTGTTTTCCTGACTTATAACAACAATTCTTTCATCTTTCTTTTTATATTCTTCTAAAATTTGTAAGGAAGAATCAGTTGAGCCGTCATTAACGCAAATTATTTCAAAATCTTGAAAAGTTTGATTAATTAAACTATCCAGGCACCTTGCAAGATATTTTTCAACATTATAAACAGGAACAATAACAGAAATCTTAGGCATTTGCCACCACCTTTCTGGTAACAAAGCCACCATTTAATATATTAAGATGCAAAGTTTTGCATAAAAAGGTACCTAATAAATAACCTAAATTATCTTCTACCCCCCCCCTGCGCGCAAATCCAAGCAAGAGGCATAGCCCTTGCATTCAATTATCTCCACTCCTTCTTTCAGAAGCTCGGGGTGTTCATTAACATAACTTTGAGTATATACATCTTTGAACACACCCTTTAAACCGACGGGGTTTACGGAAACAATCTCAACATCCGGGTAATATTTTTCTGCAAATTCTTTAAATTTTACATACCCGCTCAACATATTTTTAATATCATAATTTCCATCTTTTGCATGTTTTAAATCAACATTTAAATTATCAAAAATATTAATTCCGCCCACATTTGTATCAAGGCCAATTAAATAAATCTTGTCAGGATGAGTATAAAAAGCAAAATGCAAGGCTGCAAATGAAATTGATGAAAAATCCGCCAACGGATGAAGAGTGATATCTGAAAAAAGTTCCTGACCGAAATCAAACGCAGGAAGCCACATCCTTGCGGCGCTAAAATACCTAAATATATTATATTTCTCAGATTCCTTGATTACGGGCATATTCAAATGATGTTTAGGCTGCAAAAAATTACCTATGAATTTTACCGTATCTTTTTTATCCTTGATTTTATCAATATATCCTTCGCAAGTTTTAAGAATATTCGCATCCTGAGCAAAAGAATAAGCAAAATTTACATTATCCATAAACAACGCTTTATTTAGTGCAATATTAACAGTATTGAGTTCATTATTATAATGTTGAACAGTCGGCCCACAACCCCAAATTGCAACACTTTTTCCAACATTGCAATCCAGAAATCTTGAAAAAGTTTTCTTATGACATTCTGTAACCTCAATTACAGAGTATACTTCTCTTGCAATAATTCTTGAAACAAAATTTTGCAACCCAAAATTCCAAGGCTTTACTTTTATTTTAATGCCAAAAATTGTTAATTTTATATGACTTCCGGCATCTATAGGCTCAATTGCAAATAACTTGTTTTTTACAACGGCATTTTTCTTTTCAATATCACGTCTCTTGAATTTAATTGGCACAAAAAATATCGTTACAACTTTTTGCGCATAATCAGGTGTATTTCTAACAGAAAAAATACCCCTTAATAAATTCTTTAAAAAGCCTGTCGGATAAAAACACCTTAAAGGCAAATACAACAAGGCTTTTTTCTTATATTCAGATATAAAACCTTCCCAAGGAGTATTCTTCAAGGCTTCAAAATATTCCTTGCCCCATTTTGTATAATCCAATGGCTTCCATAGTGTCCAAGGTTTTTTAGGGGAAATAAAGTGCAAAATAGCAGGGTCTTCAATTTCGCTAAATTCGGAATAATTATTTTTTCTAACCTGTGCATTATAAATATTTTCAATATATTCAATTCTTCCGGCGCAAGCAGCATTAATTACATCCTGATCATGGCATTCAATTTTATCTTTATTATCATTGATCCAATTAAATATTTTCTCAACTGTATTCTCTTCGCGCATTTGTTTTGAGTTCATCAAAAGCATACCTGCGTTAATATATTTTTCAATCCTAAGTCTTTTGGTACCACCTTCAAAGCCAACATCTCGAACACCCAAAACAAGATTATTTCCAAAATCCTTGCCATAAAGCTCTTTTAGAGATTTTCGTATAATCATATCGCAATCCAAATAAATTACCCTGTCTTCATTTGGAATTATTTCAGGTATCAAAAGCCTATAATACGTTGCAACAGAAATATAATCACCTCTAAATGTTACGCAGTTTTTTAATTTTTCGGCAATCGGTTTAACAAATTCAACTTTGCAATCATATTTTTGCTCAAAACTTTTCAGCTTTTCAATATTTTCCGTCTGGATGCCGCCGTCAATTATATAAATATTTATAAAATCGTCTGCGTTTTTATTTTTTAACACAGAAGATATTGCAGCACCCAAATGCTGAACATAGTTGTTATCAGAACTTAAACATATCGCAATATTATTCATTAAACCAATTCTCCTTCAATTAATTTTTCATAAAATGTGCCGGGGGTAATCATTGGGGTATGTTTTGAGAGCACATGGGTTTTATATGAAAGCTTATGCGCAAAGCTTATCCTTTTAATTTGTGCCATTCTATCGGAGTTATAAGGCTTTAAAAGCTCTTTTTGAAACAATTGCACAGGAATAAAGCTAAAGAAAGGAATTTTTGAAAATTCTTCTTTTTCTGTTTTGCTAAATTGTGTCACCATTGTAAATGCGTGCAAAAACATAAAATAATTATTTAAAAACCTGTTTTCAGCCCAATATTTTTCCAAAACAAGTCTCGTTTTTTCTAAAATCCCATTATGCGGCTTTGCTGCCATAAAATAGCTTGCCATATTCAACCCGTCAGGGTCAATTCTTAAATCATTTTGAAACACAAAAAGTTCCGCATTTGTTATAAATTCAGGCAAATCATCCGTCAAAAGCACGGTCGCATCAATCCAAACTCCACCATATTCACAAAGAAGATATGTGCGAACAATATCAGACAAATGTGCAGACTTTATAACCCCTTTTTCATTCAGTTTCCAAATAATATCAGGGATGTTAACATATTTTTTAACACTTTCTTTATCCAGAATAATGTGCTTGCAGCCATTTTTATACTTTTCAACACTGTTAATGCAGGCTTTTGAAATATCTGGTGCATTT
>CANSKM010000138.1 GCA_947647475.1 uncultured bacterium | reverse complement strand
TTCTTCCCGTTTCTTTAACAGGTGTTGAAAAGTATAATTGGAATATCTTCAAAAGAGGAAAAATAAATATTCAGGTGGGTACGCCGATTTCATACCTTGGTGAAGAAGATGAAATTATTGAAAACTGGAGAAAACAAATTGCGGATATGTCAGGCTATGAGCTTGCTTTGCTGTAATTTTAATGTTTTTCTTTAAATTACAAATTCTTTTTTGAGTTTTCTGTTTTATTTTGTTTGTATTTTTCGGCAAAAAAAATTCTTTGCGGTTTTTATACAAATGTAATTTTGACCCTTTTTTGATATTACCCGAACAAAATATCTGATAAATAATGATTAATTCTACAAAAGCATTATCGACACTTTTAAATCCTGATAAAATTCTTCCTGTTGCAATAGTTGAAACGGCAGGAACGGCGGGGCGTACATATAAAGGATATCAAAGGGGAGGAAAAATTGAAGGCAGGGAAAGACTTCGTGAGGAGACAAGCACTGCTATTTTCTGGCTTTTTGGGGTTAAAGTTTTAAATTCAATCGGGGATTTTATCGGGAAAAAACTCGGGCTTAATTATTTGAATGTTGATTTAGGAAGAGACGAGCTTCGTGCGCCTTTTCTAAACATTCCAAAAGATGTAAGGACGAAAACCTGTGCATTTAAGTTTGGAAAAATTGCCGCAAGTGCAATAATTGCGACGGCCTTAACCGGGTTTATTATTCCAAAAATCAACCATAAAATAACGGATTGGTCTCGTGCAAAAGCTGAGACAGAAGCGGGCAAAGCAAAAGAAGCAGATAAAGCAGGGCAAAACCCTGAAAAACCGCAAAATTCTCCCGCAATACCTGCGGCTCTTAGTGCGGCACCTTCAATGTTTGCTCCTTCAATGGAAGAATTTTACAACAAAGCGAAACAGACATCTCTTGCCTTTAAGGGAGGGCTTGTTGAAAATATTTGCAAGATTTCGCATTTTGCGGAAAATACAACTACGGGCCGTTTGATTTCGACTGATGCCGGCATGATATTCGGACGTGTTAAAAATTCAAGAAACCCCTTTGAAGCCTTTGAATTTGCTTTCAGAGATACTTCATCGATTTATTTTTACCTGTTTGCAACAGGCCACACGGCAGCGCTTTTGAATAAAATAACCGGCAATACGCCAATTCACCCGGATACCTTGAGACTAACGCAAATGCACCTTGTAAATTCAATGCAGGGTAATAAATTCACCCCTGAAGAATTTGCACAACAGGCAAAAACTGTTCCAGCTAACCTTGCAGAGCTTGTTTCAAGTTTACCTTTCAGTGACAAAGGCGTTATTGGTCTGAATGAATTTAACATGGCAACCGGTAGTGCGTATGAAAGCAAGGCTCTTAAAATGTCTGAATTGCAGCCGCTTTTGGATGGTAAATCCGTGCTTTCAAAAATGCAGGTTGAAGATATTTTATCTGAAGGCTGGAATACTGATCCTGAATTTTTAAAGTATGCTGTGGGCAAAGGAACATACGGCGCTTCGCTTGATAAGAATAAATATGTTTCAAGGCGGGTTTGTGAAGGAATCAGGACAAGCGTTGATAAATTCACGGAAAACCTTGTAAAACACGCAAAATCAAAAGGTGTGGATACAATTGATGCAGATTTTGTGAGAAAATTTGCAAATTATACGACAAACAAAAACCTTATATTCAGAGTTGCCGGTATGGCGGTTTCCTGCTTTGGCATTGCTTGGCTTATTCCAAAAATCCAGTATAAAATCACGGAAATCAGAATGGGAAGCAAAGAATTTCCGGGCACTGCGGATTATTCCGACTGCCTTAATGTAAATAATACAAATGCGCCCTCAGGGGATAAAAAACCGGCCCTAAAGGCGCAAGCGTAATATTTTTAGTATTCTTTGTTGTCCATTGTGTATTTAATTGTAAGGATAACAGAAATTATTGCCGCAATTCCTACAATGATGTAAATCCAGGTTGTTAAAAGCGTGCTTGAGCCAAAGAGGTATTCAACCAGGTTGAAATTAAACCCGCCGATTAACCCCCAGTTTATTGCGCCGATGATAATTAATGTGTAGCAGATTGCCTGCAGAATGTTTAAAAATCTATTCATTTTATCTCTCCTTTTTTATTCTAAAAGTTTGAAGCAGGTCTTACATTTTTTAAATTGCCTTGTGGAGTGGATTTTTATTTTACCCGTTTTAGCCAAGATGCGGGTTAATTTTTTTTTAAATTTCGCTTTTAATTTTTCTAAAACAGATTAATTTCCTTATGAAGTGAGGTTTTAGAATGAAAAGAATATTACTATTATTTGCACTTTTGATTTTCTTTGTCCCTGTTTCTTTTGCTGATGTAATTTCAGGAAAAGTGCGCCAGGACGATAAGCTTTATGCAAGAAATCAGGTTGTGGATTCTGCTGACGGTTCTCCCGTTGATAATGCAAGGGTGAGCATTCCAAGAAACGGCTTTGAAACTTATACGGATAACAACGGCAAATTTGAGCTGAACACAAAAATTGATTCAACAACGGTACTTTCCGTTGAAAAAGAAGGCTTTAGGCCCTATTCTTTAACAATTGATAAAAATTCTTTGAACCAGCCTTTAAGGCTTGGTATTGAGCGTTCTAAAAATGGTGATATTCAGCTTGAGGCCTCGCTTTTTCACCTTGGGGATAATGTTTTTGCAGATACTTCTGCAAATTCGGGAGAATTTAGGATAAAATCAATTGGAACATTTTTCACCAAAAAATTCAATATGGCGCCGATTTCTCCTTCAGAAGAAGCTTTGATTGTAATAGGTTCTGTTATTGGTCTTGATACAAAGCTTGCAAAAGAAATGGGGCAAAACAGGATTGCAAGTGTATACTCAAGCCCTGCAGAAATTTTCTTCAACGGTCAAAAGATAGGCGAATTAAACATAAACGGGGATAACCAGGAAATTATCATCCCAAGAAACCTTATTCGCCCGACAAATGAAGTTACCGTGCGTACGGGAAAGAATCTTTTTCAACACGCATACGTTGATTACGATGATATCGAGCTTGCAAATTTAAGGGTTGAAACCCGCGAGAAACAAACCTTTGCAGGCAGCTGGTAAACCCCCGTCTTTTTATAATTACAATTGTATCTTGTGCTAAAATTTCTGTTGTTTGAATTTGGGCTGAATTTAGGCTATAATTTTTCTATGCCAAATAGTTTTAAACCAAAAGATACGCTTAAAAACATTGAACCATATTCAATTGATGAATTTTATCCTGAATGCGAACTCAAGCTTGATTCAAATGAAAACGTTTTCGGGCCGGCACAAAGTGTGGTCGATGCCTTTAAGAACCTTGATTTAAGGTGCTTTAACATATATCCTTGCTACGGTGAACTTTTGGGGATTTTAGCTAAAAAATTCGGTTTTGAAAAAGAAAATTTTATGCTTACAAACGGGTGCGATGAGGCGATTAATGTTGTATTATCAACCTATCTTTTGCCCGGGGATCTTGTCCTTTCTGCAACTCCGACATTTTCTATGCCTGTTTTGTATTCTAAAGTAATAGGCGCGGATGTTGTCCAGGCTGAATATAAAGAAAAATGGCGTTTTTCAAAAGAAGATTTATTTTCAAAACTGGGCGACAAGGTAAAGATTATCTATCTTGCAACGCCAAACAGCCCAACAGGAGATGTTATCGAGCCTTCTGTTGTTGAAGAAATTTTGACCGATTGTCCAAACAAGCTTATTTTATTGGATTTAACCTATGTTAATTACTCAAAATTCAATGAGAATGATTATTACAGTCTTGTTAAAAAATATAAAAATTTAATTTGTGTGAAATCTTTTTCAAAAGATTACGCCCTTGCGGGCCTTCGTCTTGGTTTTATTTTGGCAAATGAGGAAAATATTGTCGAGTTTAAAAAGGTTATTTCACCATATTCCGTTAATTCTTTAGCGGTATATGCCGGGGTGAAATCTCTTGAAGACAATGGCAAATATTTTTCTTATGTTAAAAATGAGGTGCAAAAATCTCGCGATTATTTATTTGAAAAGCTTTCAGAACTTGGGTTTAAGCCTTATAAAAGCGAAGCAAATTTTATCCTTGTTGATTTTTTGGATAAAGCTGATTTTGCGTACAGAAAACTTTTGAATGCAGGAATTAGGGTTAGAAAATTTTCTGCTTCAAACCTGCAAACTTGTTTTAGAATCGGTATTCCGCCAATTGAGGGTGCTAAAAAGATAATTGAAGCTCTTGCTCCGAAAGACTTTCTTGTGTTTGATTTAGACGGCGTTGTGTTCGATGTTTCAAATTCTTACCGTTTTGCCATTCAAAAAACGTTTGAACACTTTGCAGGGTGCCCGTGTGAGCCTTCAGATATGCAAGAGGCAAAAAACAGAGGCGGCTTGAGCAATGATTGGGATTTAACGAAATATCTTCTGGATAAAAAAGGGATTGAGGCCGATTATTCAAAGCTTGTGGAAATTTTTCAAGGAATTTTTTATGACCCGAAAAAAGAAGGTAAAAAAGGTGCAATAGATAACGAAGAAGTGGTTTTAAGCTCTGAATTTTTCTCTGCACTTTCAAAAAAATATGATTTAGCTGTTTTTACAGGCAG
>CANSKM010000137.1 GCA_947647475.1 uncultured bacterium | reverse complement strand
CTTTTATGTAGAGTCTGCTAAAATTTGGAGTTGAAAAATTACCTGATATTCTCATATTTCTTATTCCCGGTTTAATTTTTTTAAAAGTGTGGCTTATTTTATAACTGTAAATTTAATGTGGTTAAAATATTAATGGTGTTAAAAAGTGTTTTGTTTTTCTATAAAAGCCCTGAAGATAAAAATTTGCCTTTTTGAAAATATAAAGAAAACTTTTATCCGGGAACATTATTATCTACCTAAAATATTTTAAATGCAAGTTTTTTACAAAAAAATTACCCAAAAAGGTGAAGTTATTGTAATTTTATGGCAAGCTCAATTTTATGGCAAGTTTAATTGCTTCAATCATTCCCGTTTCATCTGCAATGCCTTTTCCTGCAATGTCATAGGCAGTGCCTGAAGAGGGGGAAGTGCGGATAACTTTAAGGCCGATTGTTGTATTTACAACTTTTTTAAAACATAAAGCCTTCACGGGGCAAAGGCCCTGATCATGGTATGTTGCAAGGATGCAGTCGTAATCTTGTTTTTTGTTGTTTAGATAATTTTCGCCAACATGTGCAAAAAGCCCGTCTGCGCTAAGAGGTTCTGTTATATTAACCCCAAGGTTTCTAAGCTCAAGCACAGCGGGGGTCATAATTTCTTTTTCTTCGCACCCTAAAATGCCGTTTTCGCCGGCATGGGGGTTTAAGGCGCAGAGGGCAAAGCGGGGGTTTTTAATATTACATTTTTCTTTTAAGAACTTATTTGTTCTTAAAACTTTTTCTATGATTAATTCTTTTGTTAATTTTACATCTTTTAGGGCAAGGTGGCGCGTTAAAAGAAGCACACGAAGGTCGTTTGAGATGAAAATCATCTCCGCTTTTTCGGTTTTGGATTTTGTGTTTGGGGTTTTGCTGCTTTTTACATTTGGGTTTTCATTGTTTTTTGTGCCCAAAAATTCTTGCAGAATTTCTGTCTGGCCTGAATATTTATACCCTGATTTATAAAGAGCTTCTTTTGAAACAGGGGCTGTGACAATTGCCTTAATTTTTCCCTCATTTGCAAGGCTGCATGCGGTTTTCAAGCTTTCAAAACAAAATTTTCCATTGTCGGATTGGTCAATTTCAATTGTTTCATATTTTATCTTCAGGCTTGAATTTATATTTTTCCCGATTATTAAAACATCCGAAACAGGTAAATTCAGGGCATTTAGGGCTTTAATTGTAATTTCTTCCCCAATTCCAAGCAAATCTCCCGTCGTTATTGCAATTTTATTCATTTTCGTGGCGCTCAAAATATTTAACAATTTCAATTAAGGTGGATGAAGTTCCAAGGTTTCCGGATTTTGTAACGACAAGCTGCGCATTTGAATCCATACACAAAGGAATTGAGGGCAAAATTGCATCCACAACCTGTAAATATTCGCAATTTATAGCTTTAGAGCACCTGTAAGAAGTTTCTCCGCCGATTGTAATTAAGATAAATTCGGCGCGCTGTTTAACCTTGTATGCAAGCTTTGCAAGGAAATCCGTAATTTTTGTTGCAAGGTCCTCTTTTGTGATGCCGTTATCTATAAGTTTGTTTTTGGCTTCTTCCTGTTCAAGCTCTTCTTCAAGAGCAGAAACATGCACTGCTACAATATTTTCCTTTGTAAGGTTTGAAGCAATCCTGTCTGCCATAGCATCGTCCGGGTCTTCTAAAACATCATCCAGACGAAGCGGGATGAAATATGTGTTTTCAAAATCCGTATCTTCTTCAAGCTTTTTAATTTGAAGTGCACATAAAGATGTGGCGGAGCCTGAAAGAATTAATTTTGGAAGCAGGGGCACCTTTTTTTGAACGGGTTCTTTAATTTCAGAGAGCCATACAGCCCCAAGCGCGTGGGCAAGGCCTGCAGAGCCTGCGGGAAGAATGCTGTAAGAGCTTTTTTGCATCGCAAGCACAATCTGTTCAAAATCAACGGTTGAAACCGCATCCATAACAATAAGTTTTTTCCCGGCTGAAATTAATTCGTTCAATTTTAATGCAATGGGGCCTGCGCCTTTTGCAATTGTTTTCATTTCAATTGAGCCCACTAAATCGTGCGCGTTTTCGTTTAACCCTCTTTTTAAAATATCAGGGATATAAGAATCGTAAATTGGGGCTTTAGGGTCTCTTGCTGCGTCCGTGCGCTCAATCGGAATGCCTTTTAAAAGCTGGTATCCGCCTATTGTAATTCTTCCTTCCTGAACAAAGGCGGGGGCGACAATTGCCGCATCGTATTCAGTTGCCTCAAGCATTGCAAGGATTTCAACGGAAATATTTCCGCGAAGGGTCGAATCGATTTTTTTATAGAAATATTCTATTCCAAACTTTTCTTTTAAAAGTTTTGTTGTCTCAAATACGATTTTTCCTGCATTTTCAGGGTCTATATTTCTTGTTTCGTTGCAAAGCGCCCAGGTTTCAACGTTTAGATGATTTTCATTTAAAGAATTCACATCTAAAATGATTTCCGTGTTTGAACCTTTCATAAAAAACTGAAGGGCTGTATCGTTTGCACCCGTTAAATCATCGGCAACAATGCCGATAGAGTTTGAAATTAACATCTAGGCTAAACCTCTATTTATCCCTTAATTTTCATCCTTTTTTGAGCCCATAAGGCGGACGTTGTTGCATCTTATTAAAAATCTTTCTGCAGTTTCGCCGTCAGGAGCCTGCCATTTGCTTGAAACGACTCTTCCTTCAACACCCACGAGCCTGCCTTTTTTCACCCATTCGCCCGCAATTTCAGCTTGTTTGTCCCAAACTTCAATGTTAAACCAGTCTGTTATTTCTTCTTTTGTTCTTGAATCCCAACGGTTTACGGCCAAAGAAAAAGTTGTTTTAACTTTTCCGTTGTCAAAATATCTCATTTCAGGGTCTTGTCCGACTCTTCCAACTACAACAACCGAATTTACCATATCTGTTTGCCTTCCTCTTGGCTTCGCTTAAATATTGCGGAACCTTTTAATTATCTAGTTAAAGAGATTATATTATTAACAAAAAAGACAGTCAAACATATATTTTTTGCCCAAAAAAGCCATAATCAGGGGCTATTCTGTCGGAGTATCCTCCGGAACATCGTGCACAACCTGGTTTCTGCCGTTTCTTTTTGCAACGTATAAACATTTATCAGCGTATTCTATTAATTTTTCCGTTGAATCGCCGTCTTTTGGCATTGAAGCGACCCCAAGGCTTATTGTAACGTGGGTCCAATCTCCTGTTGCAAGCTCAAATTCCTTGTTTCTAACGGCTTCGCAGATTTTTATGGCAGTTTTAATGGCATCTTCCTTATTTGTGTTTGTAAGGATTACAGACATTTCTTCTCCGCCGTATCTGCAAGGGATGTCAGTTGATCTTATATTTCTTTTAATCGTTTGGGCAACCTGTCTTAAAACTGCATCGCCAGATTGGTGGCCGTATGTGTCGTTGAATTTTTTAAAGAAATCAATATCCACCATAATCAAAGAAAAAACATTGCCGTATCTTTTCGCGTTTTGGATGTTATTTGTCATCTGTTCTTGGAAATATCTGTGGTTGAACATCTCGGTAAGCCCGTCTGTTACGGCAAGCTTGTATGTATGCTCGTAATCACGGGAAGTTATAAGATATTTCACAATGTATCCTGCGGCAAAAACAAATATACCAAGCATTATTGGGCCGACAAGGTTTATCCAAACATTGAAGAAGAACATTATAAGAGTTGAAAGAATAAAATAAACGGTATAAAGCCCAAAGAACGTGAGTACGGATTTTGCGGGCGATTTAAAATTCATAACTCCAAAGCCGACAAGGGCTGCTAAGAATATTGAAAGAACAATATCAAAAGCAAGCGGAGATTTTCTTATGAAATTATTATCTAAAATATTATTCAAAAAAGTTGCCTGAACTTCAACGCCCGGGAACATATAAGAAACGGGCACGCTTTTAATATCAGAAAGGCTGTTTGCCGTGACACCGACAAAAACGATTTTGTCTTTAAAATTGTTTTGAAGGAATGCTTCATCTTTTTTTTCAATGGCTGAAGCCACTTTCCAAAGAGGGACATAGTTAAAGGTCCATTCAGGCCCGTACCAGTTTAAAATTAATCTGCCGTTTGAATTTAGGGGGAGTACAAGATTTTTGTTTAAAGGAATTGCGCCGCTTTTATTAATCTTAAAATTATTTGTTGAGATGTTTAAATAATCAAGCCCTGCAAGGATTGTAAGGTGTTTATAGTATGCTCCTTCGTAGTATGAAAAAGGAGACATTGTTCGGATAATTCCGTCTTTATCCCTTTGAACGTTAATGAGACCTATATTTTTTGTGCCGTTTAAAATTTCTTCTAAAATTGGTCTGCAGTTTGAATATACTAAATTTGGGTTTGTTTTAATTAAAAAATCGTTTTCAATTTGGTTTTGAAGCGCCAAAGGAAGTTTTGGCGGGGTTCTTACTTCTTTAGAATAGTTATCAAAATTCATCGAAACATAAACGTTTTTATTTCTTTTGACCGCATCAATGAGTTCAAGGTCAGAATCGCCGTCTGCCGTGAATCTTTTTAAGAAAAGAAGGTCAAAAACGAGCATATTCGGCTTAGCAGGTTCCAGGTTTGTGATTAAATTTGCCCAAAAAACCCTTGGAACAGGCCAGCTTCCAAATTTATCCA
>CANSKM010000136.1 GCA_947647475.1 uncultured bacterium | reverse complement strand
CCTTATGGGCACACAGGCTTTTAAAGACGTGCAAAGAGATATTCAATTTAACGAAGAAACCGGCACATACGATGTAGCCATAAAGCTTGATGAACAAAGGACCGGAAGAATTTCTCTCGGTGTCGGCATAGATTCAAGCTCCGGCTTCTTTGGCTCTGTGGGCTTTGGTGAAAACAACTTCCTTGGCCTTGGCCAAAAGCTAAATTTAAACGTTATGGCAGGTACCGGTATTTTGATGCATGATTCAAGCGTTGTAAACCGTGCAAACTTGCAGGCTGAGTTATCTTTCCTTGAGCCTCATTTTAAATCCGAAAACCAATCTTTAGGATTTAGAGCTTTTGCAAGGAATTTTGGAAGCTACCAGGTGCCTTTGGCTATTGAAGAAAGATATGGTGGCGATGTTACTTTAACAAGAGCGTTTGAAAAATCCAAAAATCTTTCTGCAAGCTTGAGCCTTGGGGTTGAAGATGTTCACCTAAAAGAGGGTGACAGGCATGAAATTATGCAACTTTATGCAAGGCATGGAATTTCCCCTTCAAGACGTAGCGAACAACTTGAAGGCGGCTTCTACGCAAGAGCAATTCCTGCTTTAATTTATGACACAAGAGATAATATTATAAATACAAGACTTGGTGTAATCGCAAAAGTGAGCCTGGAAGAGGCTTTGAGCTTCTCTGATGCAGACAGCTACGGCAAATTAAACGGTGTTTTGAAAAAGTTTGTCCCTGCGGGAAGAAAATCTTCTTTGGTTTTAACCGCAAGAGCAGGTGGCAAAATCAACGGACATTTACCAGAATTTGCAGCATACACGCTTGGCGGCCCATATTCTCTAAGGGGCTTCAACCTTGCTGATGTTGGCTCAGGAAACGGCTTTATGATGGGCAGCGCGGAATTCAGATTCCCGATTCCTTTTATGGACCGTATAACATCAAACTCTTTCCTAAACAACATAAGGCTTGCAGGCTTTGTTGATGCAGGTAAAGTATTTGGCTCCACAATTTCAGACAAACTTTATGACAGGCCGGGCTACGGTATCACAGCCGGTGCCGGGGTTAGAATATTCATTCCGGGCTTAGGCTCAATCAACCTCGATTACGGTATTCCTCTCACAAATACAAAAGGTTCAGGCCACAGCAACGGTTTCTTCACATTCGGCATGGGCGATATGCTGTAACAATGTGGCTTTTGGAGTTATTCCACAATGCAATACTGTTTATATTTGACAGCATAGGTTGTCTGATAAAATCTATCTGGTGTTTTATAATCCTTGCGATCATTTTTGGATTGTTACTTCGCCTGGTAGCACACCCTGTAACAATTGCTTTGTTTGTAATCTTTGCAATTCTTTTTATTGTACTTGTAATTAAAGGATTTTGGCCCTTGATAAAAAATGACAGCAAAAAGCCGTAAATTAACAAAACTTACGGCTTTTAAATATTTTGCACATTTTTCTTTAAGAAGCTTGAAGGGCTTATTCTTCAGTTTCCGTTGTTTCCTCTAAATTCAGGTTAGTTTGGGAAACGCCTTCTGAAGCTTCTTCTATTTTATTTTCAAGCGCAGCCTTTTTAACAGATTCGTCTTCCTCGGGCTCAACGATTTTATTTACAGAAACAACATAATCGTTTTCGCCAAGGTTTTGAACCTTAACGCCCGTTGCAGGACGTCCCTGTCTTGAAATTGAAGATGCGCTCACTCTTGTTACAACGCCATTTGCACTTACAACCATAATTTCGTCTTTTTCTTCAACAATTGTAAGAGCCACAAGCCTTGAAGCAGATGTTTTAAATTTCGTTGCAATTAAGCCTAGGCCACCTCTGTTTTGTGCCCTGAATTCAGATAATTTAGAACGTTTGCCAAAACCATCCGATGTCAAAACAAGTAAATCCGCATCATAATCTCTCGGAACAACATCACAGCCGATTATTGTATCGCCGGCTCTTAACTTCATTGAGTTTACACCGCGTGCAGAACGTCCCAAAGGTCTTAAATCAGATATTGCAAACCTGATTGCCATACCGCAGCTTGTACCGATAATGATTTCATCATTGTCTTGAGCGAGTTTTACCCAATTTAACGTGTCATTTTCTTCTAAACCGATTGCAATAATACCGTTTCTTCTTATCGTGCTAAAGTTATCCAGGCTGATACGTTTAATATAGCCTGCTTTTGTAAGCATTATAAGGTTTGTGTTCGGGTCAAAACTGCTAACGGGAACAACTGCCGTAATTGTTTCGTTCTGTTCAATCGGAAGAACATTAATAATCGGCAAGCCCTTGGATTGTCTTGAGCCTTCAGGGAAATCGTAAACATTCAAGCTGTAAACAACGCCCTTAGAAGAGAAGAACAATACCTTATCGTGCATCATCGCTGTGAAGAAATGATCTACATCATCATCCTCTTTTGTCTTCATGCCGCCCTTGCCCCTTGTGGCACGGTTTTGACGCTCAAAGGTATCAAGTGAAATTCTTTTAATATACCCTTGTCTTGTAATAAACACGGCCATTTGGGTGTTCGGCGTTAAATCTTCGATGTTTAATTCGCCTTGTTCTGGAAGAATTTGGGTTTTTCTGTCATCCCCGAATTTTTCCTTATCTTCCAAAAGTTCTTGTTTAATAATGTCCAAAATCTTTTGTCTGTCGGCTAAAATTGCTTCATATTCAGCAATTTTCTTCATTAATTCATCATATTCAGCCCTGATTTTATCCTGCTCTAAGCCTGTTAATCTTCTTAACTGCATTTCAAGGATTGCATTTGCCTGATCAACATCAAGCCCAAAGCGGCTGATTAAGCCTTCTCTTGCTTCTTCCGTGTTTTTGGATTTTTTAATTAATTCAATAACTTCATCCAAAGCATTTAAGGCAATCATCAAACCTTCTAAAATATGAGCCCTTGCTTTTGCTTTTTTCAAGAAATACAAAGTTCTTCTTGTGATAACTTCAACCCTGTGTTCAACAAATTCGTTTAACACTTCATAAAGGTTTAAAAGCCTTGGCTGTTGCCCGACAAGAGCAACCATATTTACACCAAATGAGCTCAAAAGAGCAGTTTGTTTGTATAGATTATTTCTTACAACGTCAGGTTTTGCATCACGTTTTAATTCTATTACAACGCGCATACCGTCACGGTCGGATTCATCTCTCAAATCTGAAATTCCGACAATTTTACCGTCTTTTACAAGCTCTGCAATTTTTTCAATCAAAGCAGCCTTGTTTACCTGATACGGAAGCTCTGTTACAATAATTGCGGTTCTTGACTGTCTTCCGCCGCCACCTTGAATTTCTTCAATTGTAGAAACTGCAGACATTTTAATTGAGCCGCGGCCTGTTTCATAAGCTTTTTTGATTTCCGATGTACCGATAATTGTTGCGGCGGTGGGGAAATCCGGCCCTTTAACATATTCCATCAACCCTTCAATCGTAATATCGGGGTTATCAATTAAAGCAATTGTCCCATCAACGATTTCACAAAGGTTGTGTGGCGGAATGTTTGTTGCCATACCAACGGCAATCCCTGAAACACCGTTTAATAAAAGCATTGGAAGACGAACAGGAAGCACTGCAGGCTCAACTAAAGAACCGTCGAAGTTTGGAACAAACTCAACCGTCTCACAGTCAATATCTGCAAGCATTGAGGTTGTAATTTTGTGCATTCTTGCTTCCGTGTACCTCATCGCAGCAGCGCCGTCACCGTCAACAGAACCGAAGTTTCCATGGCCGTCAACCGTTAAATATCTGGTTGAAAAGTCCTGTGCCATACGAACCAAAGCTTCATATACGGCTGTATCACCGTGCGGGTGATATTTACCGAGAACTTCACCGACGATTCTGGCACACTTTTTAAATGGTTTATCAGGCGCCATGCCAAGCTCATTCATGGCAAACAAAATACGCCTGTGAACGGGCTTCAGACCATCCCTAACATCGGGAAGCGCACGCCCAACAATAACACTCATTGCATAGTCGATATACGACCTTTTCATTTCGTCTCTTATATTAATCGGAACGATTTTTCCGTGATCAAATGAATTTGTCTGACTCAAAACCTAATTCTCTCCATAAATTGCCTATTACCAATATTTTACAACAAACAAAGGGGCATGACAAACAAAAAAGACGTACGCTTTATTTGCATACGTCTTTTGAAATATTTTAAACTTTTATTATGCTGCGATATCAAGCTCTGTAGCATAAAATGAGTTATTACCTGCGCAGTTTAGAAGTTCATCCATTGTTACAACAATTGTTGCACCCGGGTTGTTTGATTCACGAAGCGTTACATTGTTGCCGTCAACATCGCAAACAGTGTATGCGTGGTTTTGAAGAACCTGATCATCGCCAATCATTGTGTAACCGGTGTCACCGCCGCTGTTTTCAACACCTGCTACATGAATTTGGGAGAACACAAGTAAGTCGGTTTTTGAATCAAAGTTTGTTAAGAATTCTTGAGCCTGTTGTTTTGAATCAGCCTGTGATAGCTTCATTAATTGGGGAACCTTTCCTGTAAAAAGGTATGCCATATAAGGAGTTATACCATCAAGGAGTTCGGTGCTGTCCATTCCTGCAGCAGCTCTTTTGTCTCTTGCTCTGTTTTGAATGTCTGCAAGCTGTTTTACAACTTTGTCTTTAGTGGTTTTATCTGTTTCCGTACCGATTTGTTGTAAATATTTTTCAACCG
>CANSKM010000135.1 GCA_947647475.1 uncultured bacterium | reverse complement strand
GGCACAAGGCGCCGCGCTTTTTTAAAGCATTAGGTGCAAAACTTTAAAAGGAAAGTTTATGAGTGAAGATAAAATAATTATTACGATTTCAGGAAAAGACAAAGTTGGAATTGTTGCAAAAATAGCAAATACTTTGGCCGATTTATCCGTAAACATTGAAGATATTAAGCAGACGATTATGCAGGATTACTTTGTTATGATGATGCTTTGCAGCATTAAAGAAGCTGAAAAATCTTTTAAAGAAATAAAGGAAGGCATTGTAAATTCCGGCAAAGAAATCGATATGGAAGTTTGGGTACAAAAGAAAGAAATTTTTGATGGCATGCACTCAATTTAGCCTTTGCTTTGGCGCTTAGGGCGTTTTGCGGCTGTTTGAGCCAGGCTTTTAGTGTCGGTTTGGTGCCAGCTTAGGGAATTTATTTTTAAGACCGGGGAAAGTTTTATGAAAGATTTTAACATACAAAATATTATGGAAACAATCGAGATGATTAAAGTGCATCATCTTGATATCAGAACTGTGACACTTGCTTTGAGCCTTAGAGACTGCGCAAGCGAGGATATTAAAAAAACAGGCACCAAAATTTACGATAAAATTTTGCGCCATGCGGGAAACCTTGCAAAATACGCAGAAGACCTTGAAAATGAGTTTTCAATCCCGATTATAAATAAAAGAATTGCAATTACGCCCGTTTCAATTGTGGCAGAATCCTGCACCAATCCTGATTATGTTTACCTTGCGCAGATGCTTGATAAGGCAGCTGAAGAGGTTGGGATTGATTTTATCGGCGGATATTCAGCCCTGATTGAAAAAGGCTGCACAAAAGGGGATGAAAAATTTATTGAAAGCATCCCTGAAGCCCTTGCAACAACAAAAAGAGTGTGCTCATCCTTAAACCTTGCAACTTCAAAGGCGGGGATAAATATGCTTGGCGTTTTAAAAACGGCAAATGTAATTAAAAAAGCGGCAGAGCTTACAGCGGAAGCGGACGGCCTTGGGGCGGCAAAATTTGTATGTTTTTGCAATTCTGTTACGGACAATCCCTTTATGGCAGGGGCTTATTGCGGAGTAAATGAGCCCGAAGCAGCGCTGAACGTTGGGGTTTCAGGCCCGGGCGTTGTAAGATGGGCCATTGAAAATATGCCAAAAACGGCAGATTTAGGCGAGGTTGCAAATACGATTAAAAAAACGGCATTTAAAATAACCACAACGGGTGAACTTATCGGGCGCCGCCTTGCAAAAAGGCTTGATATCCCATTTGGCGTGATTGATTTATCCCTGGCGCCGACTCCTGCAGAAGGGGACAGTGTTGCGGGGATTTTTGAAGCCATGGGCTTAGAAGCTGCAGGAGCGCACGGCACAACGGCAGCGCTTGCAATGTTGAATGATGCGGTGAAAAAAGGCGGCATTATGGCATCGAGCTATGTCGGAGGGTTATCAGGCGCTTTTATTCCCGTTTCAGAAGATGCAGGAATGATAAAAGCCGCAAGGAACGGGGTTTTGACTATTGATAAACTTGAAGCGATGACGAGTGTTTGTTCTGTCGGGCTTGATATGATTGCAATTCCTGGGAATACGCCGGTTGAAACCATTGCAGGAATTATCGCAGATGAAATGGCAATCGGGATGATAAACAAAAAGACTACAGCTGTAAGGATTATCCCTGTTCCCGGGAAAACCGTAGGTGAAGAAGCCAAGTTTGGCGGGCTTTTAGGGGAAGCACCCATTATGAAAGTGAATAAGCTTGATTCAAGCGTTTTTGTAAACCGCTTGGGAAGAATCCCTGCACCTTTACACAGTTTGAATAACTAGAAAGCTGTTTAATAAATGCGGTTTTTTCGCAATGGTAACATTCAAAAAGACGGGCTTTTGATACCCGTCTTTTTCACCCTATTCAACATTACCTAACAACAAATCTGTTTTATATCCTTAATGCTTCACAGGAAGCGGCTTTGCCTTTGCCACCCTCACCTGTTTTACAAGGATATCATTTGCCTTTTGAAGCTGCGGGTCGCGTTCCGCCTTAACATCTTCCTGTGTAATTTCAACTTCAACATCAGGCTCAATTCCTTTTTTGTTAATATCAGTGCCGTTTGGCGTTAAATATTTTTGAATTGTAATGTGCATTGCACTTCCGCCTGGAAGCTTGTTAATTTCCTGCACAAGCCCTTTTCCGAAAGATTTTTTGCCCACAATTGTCGCGCGGCCGTTATCTTTCAAGGCACCTGATAAGATTTCGCTTGCAGAAGCACTTCCGCCGTTAATTAAAACAACGATCGGCTGTCTTGAAATTACCTTGCTTGTGGACCTTTGAGTTTCTTTGTAGCCGTCACGGTCAACAGTTGAAACGATTACCTGGCCGTCCAATAACATATCCGCAATAAAGATTGCATTGGTCAAAAGCCCGCCCGGGTTAGACCTTAGGTCTAAAATTATTCCGTCTTTGCTTCTGTTTTCAATTAATGCGTTTTGAAATTCCATTGTTGCATTTTTGCTGATAAAAGAGCTAAGCCTTATATAGCCAATGTTTGGGGCAATTTTTGCATATTTTGGAATTTTTGTTGAAACAGATTTAAGCTCAATGTTTGCCCTTGTAATTTTATAAACCTTATTCGGTTCATTATCCCTTTTAATCAAAAGTTCAACCTGGGTGCCCTCTTCGCCTCTGATTTGATCGGCAGCAGCATCAACGGTTATACCTTTTGTAGATTTTCCGTTAATTTCTAAAATTTCATCTTCAGCCTTCAGGCCTGCTTTTTCCCCGGGAGTATCTTCCAATGGGGCAATAATTAAAAGTTTTCCGTCCCGAACACCGATTTGAACACCGATACCTTTTAGAGAACCTTGAATTGAATCGTTTTCATCGCTGTACTCTTTCGGGTTTAAAAACTTTGTATAAACATCGTTTAAGCTTGATACCATAGTGTCGATTGCAACGTATGCGTCATCTTCCGTTTTAATCACAGAATCATATTTATGACGCCACCTTTCCCAATCCTGATTATTATTTGTCTGGTCAACAAATTTTGAATTTATTAATTTCCATGCTTTGTCATATAAAGCCTGCGGCGTTTGTGCAAGAACAGGGTTAAACACTGATGTGATGAATGCCATCATCAAAAGCATTGTTGCCACCGTAATTTTTTTCCAAATATTTCTCATCGTATTCTCCTATGTGAAAGACAGTTTTATCCGCCTTAATATAAATTCTATTATAAAATATGTACTAAGACAAATTTTGGCGAATTTTATTTGGCAAAAATATTTTTATAAAGTAAAATAAATCTATGGAAATTTCGCACAAAAAATCTCTTATTCTTTTAACGGTCGCTTCCGTTGTAGTATTCTTCCTTGTTTATCTTATCGGATACACCATATTCCAACATAAATCATACAACTTTATGGTGAAACAAACATCGGTAAATAAGGTGGCTTCAAGTGATGTTGTTCTTGTCGTAATAGACAATGAATCATTAGCCAGGCTTGGGCGCTGGCCATGGAAAAGGACTGTTTTTTTAGAAATTTTTGATTTCCTTGAAAACCACACAGAAGCAAAAGCATATGGTTTTGATGCGGTAATTATCGCCCCTGATACGGATTATCCTGAAATTGACAGAGAATTCTCAGGAAAAATCGGCCAATATGACAAGCTTGTCGCAGGGGTCGGGTTTATGTACGAACCCTTTAAAGACAAAGAGGATGAAGACATTTTTAACGAAACCCTGCTTTCAAAACACGACATAAATTTTATTGATAAAAGAAGCGAAAAATTCAGACAAAAAAGCCCATATCAAAGCTTTACACCGTTTTTGAAAGATTATTTTTACAATGTTCAAAGCCTCGGCGCTGTAAATACATATCAGGATTCCGACGGCTATATAAGAAAAACAGACCAGGTAATTTCCTACAACGGCGAATTATACCCGTCTTTAGCACTTTTAATGTATTCAAAAGCAACAGGAATAAAAGATTTCACCATAACGGATAAATTTATCTTTGCAAAAAATGATAAATATTCGCTAAAGATGCCTGTTGTAAACAAAGATGGCATAGCATACAGCTATATTTCATACTACAAAACAAAAGATGGTGTTTATTCACATTATAAAATCTCAGCATCAGACATCATCGAATCTTCAAGAAATATTAAGGCAGGAAAACTTCCAAAAATTAACCCTGAAATTTTTAAGGATAAAATTGTTTTTGTAGGCTCAAACGCAAATTCACAAGCCCTTCAGGATGTTAAAAGAACGCCGGTTTCAGATACTTTTGCAGGACTTGATATTCAGGCAACAAATTTTAATAATTTATATAAAAACGAATTTTTCACGGAAGTGAGCCCCTTGTATGATTTTATCGTAATTTTAACGGCATTTATTTTGGTTTTGCTTTTAATTTGCACGCTTCCAATCCCCGTTGCACTTATGTGCACATCTTTAGTAATGTTTTTATATTTCATTTTCACATTCATTATGTACAACAACAGAATCGGTGTCGGGCTAATTATGCCTGAAGTCTTTATGCTGATTGCAATCGGGTTTGGATATTCTTACAGATACCTTGTTGAGGGCAGAAAGAAGGAAAAAATCCAGTCTGCAATGGGAAAATACATTTCAAAAGACGTTATGCAAAATGTGATTTCAGACATTGACGGCGTTCGCCTTGGCGGTAAAAGGGCTTGTGTTACAGTGCTTTTTGCAGACATCAGGGG
>CANSKM010000134.1 GCA_947647475.1 uncultured bacterium | reverse complement strand
AGCGCTCGTTTGAAGTTCCTATATTGGCGTTAATTTTAACGGAAAGGCCTGCTCCAACGCCAACAGGGATTGAATCTTTTCTTTGATTGTTCTTTAAAATAACGATAGAGCCTTTTTCAACACCCTCTCTTACAAATTCGGGGCTCACACCTTCTGTTTCTGCAACATATTTCATCTCGTCTGTTATAATCCCTTCGCGGGCAGATATAATCTGTGTTTTCACGTCAGTTATCATTTTCTATCCTTTCAAATTTTTAATCTTTAAAACTTCTTCTTCATTCAGCGTGTGGATTTCCCCTAAAAATTTTGCGGCAAAATATGTTTTTGCATACGCTTGAATGCTCTCTAAAATGTAGAATGCCGCTTTTAGCGTCGGGGCGCCTGCAACAAGCCCATGGTTTTCCATTAAAACCGCATTATTTCCTGCCTTAAAATATTCTGAAACCTCTTGCGCAAGTTCAATTGAGCTTGGAAGAGCATATTTTGCGGATGGAATCCCGCGTAGTGCTTTATTGTCAATGTTCGTCGCATTGTCAATTGCAGCACCGGCTTGCGCAGTGCCAAAATTATAGATAAATTCAGGCAAAATGGGCTCGTTCATCTCCTTATGACACACGGCAAAGGATGTTGCATAAGGGCAGTGGATGTGGATAATTGCCTTAATATCCGGTCTTTTTTTATAAATTTCAAGATGCATAAGTTTTTCGCTTGAAGGTTTTACATTATTTAAAACCTTTCCTTCCGAATTTAAAACGGCAATATCCCTTGCTTCCATATCCCCAAGGCAAACACCCGATGCGGATAAAAGCATCGCACTATCTGTTTTTGTTACGGGGCACAAAAGGGAAATGTTTCCGCTTGTCCCGGGGACCATTTTTGCCCCATAGGCCCTCTTTGCCCAGTATAAAATCTCTTGAGCCGCCTTTTTGCTTATTTTTGGCATCTTTTTAATTGAACATCCTTAAAAATAAAATCTTTACTTTAAATATCCTAACATAAAAAAGGCGTAAAAGAATGTGCAAACAAAAACACACCCCGGTGTGTTCCAAAGGTGTGTTTTTGTTTTTATTTGTGGTGGCAAGATAAGTGGTTTTATAAGGATTATGGGCTATTGGTCAATTTCTTTTTTCTTTTTGTCATCATTTTCTTTCGGTTTATCAACATTAACATCAAAAATGTTAAACTTCGCATTTTTCCTCGAAGAGTTGCCTTCAAGCTTATCGTTTAAAATGCTTAAATAATCAACATCGTCAAAATGTGTTTTAACATCAAATGAAAGGCCGCCGTGGGTTGTGGCTTTTGCCTTTGGCGCATCGTCCGCCTTGGCGTCTTCGGCCACATCCTGTTTTTTGTGCCAAATGTCTGCGTATTCTTTTGTTTCGCCGTTTTGAACAAATGTTGCGCCCTCTTGTGTCATAAGCTGGTTGCCGTTTCCGTCAAAATCATCCTGAAGGCTTGTAGCATCTGTTTTTGCAAGGTTAATTTCCGTTATACCAAGCTCTGTAAGCGTTTGGGTTTCTGATGTGTAACCTCCTGCTTTAATTCCAAAGCCGAAGTTTTCTTCCAAATATTTAATATCATCAGCATCCAACACCATATCATCGGCATCGTTTATGAGCCCTTTGTCTCTTGCAAAGGCTTTTAGCGCCTCAAAACCGTCTTTGTAGCCGTCTTTTTTGCCGTCGCCGTCAATATCGGTGTTGTCCCCGAAACATTCGCTGCCATCTTCGCCTGAAATTCCGTCCCCGTCTTTATCAAAGACAAGAACACCGTCGGCCGAATCGTTAATTTTATCAACAATCCCGTCGCCGTCAATATCAAAATCTACAATGTTTTCAGAGGTTTTAACGCCGTCTCCGTTAAGGTCTAAAGACAGAGGAGAGCTTGTTCCGTAACATCCTTGGAATTGTTTTAAATTGTCGCCGCAGATGTAATATACGGGTCTTCCGTTGTTTTCAGAGGCTTCCTGGAGCCCATTTAAATAGCCGCTGCCGCTTTTAACGATGTCAAAGCCGCCGCCTTCGCCGTAAAGACGGGCAAGGGTTGCACCCTGGTTTCCTGCGCCGTAGCTCATATCGTAAATATGATAGTTTCCGTCTGCGCCTTCCGCGAAGATATATTTCGGGCTGCCGTCTGCAAGTTTTTCCGTTAAATCAAGCCCTTTTTCTTCAACAAAAGCCATTTCTTTGTCTGAAATCTTGGATTTAATTTCATCAATTGTCATATCGCTCTTGTCGCCGATTGGAACCGTTGCCGTGCCTGATGCTGCAACGATTGCAACTGCCGATTCAAGCTCTTTTGTTTTGGTTTCAAGCTGGCTTTCAAGGTCTGCTTTTTGTGCCTGCTGCGCTTTTATGCCTGTAATTTCACCGTTTATGGCATCATAATCTGCCTGAACGTTTGCGTAGTTTCCTTTTGCTGCGGTTACAAGGCCTGTTTGCGCTGAAATTTGGAGTTGAAGATTGCCAAGTGTTCTTAAAAGTGCGGATTCTTTTGAAGAAAGACTGTCAATAAGCCCGCTTAGCGCGCCCCCGCCAACAACTCCTTCAAGTTTTTTATTCAAAAAGCTTTCCCAAGAGCCGTCTTTTTCCTGGTCATATTCTGCCATTGCCTTGTAAATAGCGGATTGCTGCTCTGCTTTCATCTCGTCTTCAAGGTCTTTTGTGGCTTCTTCAATGGCATCCGTTACATCTTCGTAAGCATCTTTATTATCGTTATAAAGCTTCGTAAGGCGGTCAAGTTCTGCCTGTTCCGCTTCATAAGCTTCTTTTGCTTCATCAAGTTCCGCTTGTTTTGCTTCAAGCTCTTTTTCTTTCGCTTCAAGTTTTGCTTCCATTTCAGCATCAAAACTTTCAAGCTTTGCCTTCAAGGCTGCAACTTCTTCTTCAAGTTTTTCAACATCTTCTCTTGTTAAAACGGTTCTTGTGTCGCCGTCATCTGCTGCTTTTTCTGCAGCATCAGCTTTTGTGTCGTCCGCTTTTGCCGTATCATCCGCAGCTTCTGCCCCATCTGCCCCTGCAGCACCTGCAGCACTTTTAACTGCATCAGTTTTTCCTTCAAGCATAGCTTTAAACGCGGGGTCTGCCGCAGCAAGCACTTCAAGGTCTGCTTTTGCAAAACCGAGTAAATCTGCATCATCGTATAAACCTGCTTCGCCCTTGTCCTCTCCGGATTCAAAAAGATTAATAAGTTCTTCAGCCTTTGTGTCGCCGAATTTTTCTTTAATTACACTTATCTGCGCATCAGATAAAGCGCCTGCACCGCCCAGGTTTTCAATTGCCATTGGTTAATCCTTTCTTTTTTCATCCTTATAAAAAATGTATCGGCAGCAGAGGTGCAATTCTTTATAAAATGTAAAGCAATGTAAAGAAGAAAATGCTGTGTTTTGAGAGGTTTGTTTTTATCAAAAAGCTTGTATTTAAAATATGTCCGTGTTTTAATAGCTTTAGCGTCTTTAATTTAGAGCCTTCAAAGGGCTTTAAAAGGCGACTCTGATTTAAAGGATGTGAACCCTTATTACCACAGAATTTGAGAGCAATTGCTCCTGTAATAATTGCAATAATAATTTGAATAAAAATATTGCCCTTGCTATCCATGCAGGCTTTTGTTATGGCGTAAAAAGGGCTGTGGAAACCACAAAAAGGCTCAAAGCCCAAAACCCCGAAAAAGAAATTTATGTTCTTGGGGAATTAATCCACAATTCACAAGTGATAAACGAGCTTAAAGAGCTTGGAATTAAAACGGTTGACACTTTGCCCGAAAACAACGATAAAGGTGCAATTTGTGTTATAAGAAGCCACGGCGCAAGCTTTGAAGTGTTTGAAGACATTAAGAAAAAGGGCTACGAACTTGTGGATTTAACCTGTCCTGACGTTAAAAAGGTTCAAGACAGGGCAATTGAGCTTTCAAAAGAAGATTATTTTGTAATAATTTTAGGAAAGGAAGAACACCCTGAAGTTGTTGCAATTACAGCTTATGCAAGAAAATACGCAAAAGATAAAACCCGCGTTTTTGTTGCAAAAAGCACGGATGCATTGAAAGAAATTGAGCCGACCTTAAAAAAAGAGCCCAAAATCGGGATTGTAATTCAAACAACGCAAAGAATTGAATATTTAAAAGAGGTTTTAGAATATTTAGCGCCGATTTCAAAAGAACTTCGCGTGATAAACACAATTTGCGCGTCAACTTCTTTAAGGCAAAACGAGGCAAGACGTCTTGCAAAAGAATCTGATTTAATGGTGGTTGTAGGTTCTAAAAAAAGCGCAAACACAACGCATTTAGCGGAAATTTTAGCACCTTTAACAAAAACAATTCATATAGAATGCGATACAGAGCTTGAAAATTACAAAGACGTAATTCAAAACGCACAAAATATCGGGGTGACAGCCGGTGCTTCAACCCCTGATTATATTATAAACAAAGTCGTGGGGCGCCTTAAAGGCGAATAAAGCCAAAAGCGTAAGCCGGTGCGATAGGCACGACGATGGCGACGCAGGATGTGAGCCTTGTGAATGGCAGCGAACAGCGAAATGAACAAGAGGCGAAACACTCACAGGAACAAAGCAAGTTAATACACAAACGAAAGGATAAAAACAAAATGAGCACAAAAGAAATGATGAGTGCAGAAGAATTTGAACAAATGCTTCAAGATTCTTACACTTACAAACTAAACGTGGCAGACGTTGTTAAAGGCGTTGCTGTAAAAAAAGAAAAAGACGGATATTTG
>CANSKM010000133.1 GCA_947647475.1 uncultured bacterium | reverse complement strand
GTTTAATGTTTTAATAATATTTTCAAGAGTTTGAAGCGAGGGAAAATTTCTGCCGTTTTCAATATTACTTATGGAGGCAGGTTCGACATTAACAAGTTCAGCCAATTGCTCCTGTTTTAAATGTCTTTTTTTTCTGATTTCTCTCAGGCGTTTTCCAAGTAAGTTTTTTGTATCCATATAATAAAATGATAAGCAATCGGCAGAATAAATAACATAAAATCATACTTTACTTTTTATAATAAATTAAGTATGATTTAACTAAATTAAAGTTAAGCTTTAATAATTGGAAAAAATATGACTAAAACTTAAATAATTCTTTATCAAAAAAGGCAGGGGTAAGTTTTGAAAAATATGAAAAATTTTCTTTTTAAAAAGTCTAAGAATGAAAAATATGAAAACATTGAGATTCTTGGTTTGAATTTGAAATTTAAAAGAAAAATCTTTAAAAAAACCGAAAATATTCACTATTTTATTAAGAAAACTATTTTTTCATCCTGGAAAAATACCGGTTGCCCAAAAGAGTTAATGTCTCTTTTGAAATTTTTAGAAACAACGGATCTTTCTTTGAATCCTGAATTATTGCTTGTGTACTCCGCTTGTCTTTTGGAGAGCGGCAATTTTGATGAAGCAAAAAGAGTACTTTTCAAATATCTTATGTTGGATAATGATATTGAAAAAATTGCAAATTATTTGCCGGTTTCAAAGCTTGCGTTTGATATGGAAGTTCATTCTGCTTTAATTGATTATGCGGCAGGAATTTTTGAGAAGTTTGAAAATTCGCGAAGGGAAAAAACTTTTATAAATTTTATAAAGGATAAAAAAATTGCAATAGTGGGAAATGGCCCTCAGGAAATTGGCAAAAATAAAGGCGCAGAGATTGATGCACATGATGTGGTTATTCGTTTTAATAAATTTAAGCTTGACGGGTATGAATCTGATTATGGTATTAAGACAGATGTGTGGTGCAGAAATTTTCAATCCGTAAATGAAAATTGGATATGTCCTGCATCTGCAAAACTTGTTATATATAAGGGTGATTATTGGCACCAGCCTTTTATAACGGAAAAATATTTTAAAAAGGATATAATTAAAGACGATGTGCTTATTGATTGCATAGGTTATGAGGAAAATAAAACCGTGAAAAAATATTTTCCAAACCAGAATGACCCTACTTTAGGCTTTAGTATTGCACTTTGGATTTTAGACTATTTTAAGAGTTTTAAAAACGTGGATTTTTACGGCTTCTCTTTTTTGGAAGATACATATAAGGGCTGTCTTCACTATTTCGATAATCAGGAAAATATCCAAAATCAAATTCAAATGCTGCACCACCACAAAGAAGAGAGCGCAATTTTAAAACAATTAACTGAAAAGTTTAAATAAGTTTAATGATGTTATTTGCTTGAAAATTTTGTGTTTTTGTAATATAAATGACCTGTTAGTTTTATATAGAAGGAGAGACCAAATATGGCAAAGAAAGTTGCGATTAACGGTTTTGGAAGAATCGGCAGAAACACATTACGTGCTGCCATCAGAGAAGGCATTTTTGATAAAATTGATTATGTTGCAATCAATGACCCGGGCTTAACACCTGCAAATGCTGCTCATGTTTTCAAATATGACTCAGTTATGGGTAAATTCTGCGGCACTGTTGAAGTTGTTGAAGACGGCTTAGTAATCAATGGCAAGAAAATTAAATTCTATGCTGAAAAAGACCCTGCAAACCTTCCTTGGGCTGAACTTGGCGTTGAAGTTGTTGTTGAATCAACAGGTTTCTACACAGATGCTGAAAAAGCAAAAGCTCACATCGCTGCAGGCGCTAAAAAAGTTATCATTTCAGCTCCCGCTAAAAACGAAGACAAAACAATCGTTCTTGGCGTTAACGAAAATGAATATGACCCTCAAAAACACAACGTTATTTCAATGGCATCTTGCACAACAAACTGCTTAGCTCCTGTTGCAAAAGTTATTGCTGAAAAATTCGGCGTTGTTAAAGGCTTAATGACAACTGTTCACTCATACACAGGCGACCAAAGAATCTTAGATGCCGGCCACAAAGACCCCCGTCGTGCTCGTGCAGGTGCTTTGAACATCGTTCCTACAACTACAGGTGCTGCTAAGGCTGTTGCTTTAGTTCTTCCTGAATTAAAAGGAAAATTAAACGGCTTTGCTATGAGAGTTCCGACTCCGGACGTTTCAGTTGTTGACGTTGTATTTGAAACTGAAAAACCTGTAACTGCTGAATCTGTAAATGCTGCTCTTAAAGCTGCAGCAGATGGCAAAGTACTTTGCTACTCTGAAGAACCGCTTGTATCTTCTGACTTCATCGGTTCATCTCAATCATCAACTGTTGATGCTGCATTAACAATGACAATGGGCGACAACATGGTGAAAGTAGTTTCTTGGTACGATAACGAAATGGGTTATTCAACAAGACTTGCTGAAACTACATTAATGGTAGCTTCTAAGCTATAGTTTAAATTTGGGGACTTCTTTTAAAAGGGGTCCCCTTTTTAAAATAAAAATGTTATACTAAGATTATGGAATTATTGCTGAATTATTTTATTGTTAAAATCTTCCTGCTGAATTAGATTTAAAGAAGTATTTTTCTTGAAAAATGTTTTAAAATTTGAAAAAATATACTTATCTTATCGGGCAATTTCAAAAATTACACTAATGGGTAATATCAGAAACAAAACTTAACCTGTAGTATTGATTTAACAATAAAGAAGTTCATTTGAAAGGTATTTAATATGACGACAAAAACAAATAGTCAAACAAAAGTAAACCCGATAAAAGTAATCATCGTTGAAGATTACAAGCTGACGCGCGTGGGGCTTCGCTATGCGTTGAATGAATTTGAACATATTAATGTTATAGGGGAAGCAGAATCCGGCGAAGCGGGCCTTGAATTTATAAAGAAGGAAAAACCTGATGTAATTTTAATGGACTTGGGGTTGCCCGGAATGAACGGCCTTGAGGCCACAATGAAGGCAAAAGAAATTCATCCGGATGTAAAAGTTATAATTTTAACATCGCATGAAAGAGAAGAAGAAGTGCTTGCAGCGCTTGGTTCAGGGGCAATTGCATATTGTCTTAAAGATATTGACCCGACGGCACTTTCTGAGGTGATACGCTCTGTGGCACAAGGGGCATGCTGGATTGACCCGAACGTTGCAAAGCTTGCCTTAAAGCTTTTCCCGAAACCTGAAAATGTTAAGCTTTTAAACGAGCATGAGCCGATTGACCCTAAGGGGCATTTAACTGACAGAGAAACGGAAGTTTTAAAGCTTCTTGTGAAGGGCAAAAGCAACACGGAAATTGCAAAAGAGCTTATAGTTTCTGTGCACACGGCAAAGGCGCATGTTTGCAGCATTTTACAAAAATTGTGTGTGGATGACCGTGTTCAGGCGGCGGTGAAGGCCATTAAAGAGGGCATCGTGCAAGGATAGAAGCGAAATTTAAAGTCAAAGTTTCAAAGTTATGGCTTTATAAAAAGCAAGAGGAAATATATAAAAGCGCTCAAGGTTTTTCTTTGGGCGTTTTTTATGAGGCATTTTTGTTTTTGAAAGATTTTGGTTGAATATTTGGTTGCTTTTATATTTGTCAAATCCAGGACACAGCGCACAGACTTAGCACTTGTGTATGAAGGGGCTCCAGAACCTACTTGAAGGATGCCATTTGCCAAGTAGTAATAACGGTACTCTGTGCTACTACTTGTAGTGCTTGACCATGTGTGGTGCGGGTAGCAGTTGTTATTGTATGCGCCCGGGCAGCCGTCCGCAGTTTTCTTGATCACTCACCGTCATTACAAGATTTTTCGCTATAGCCATTCAATGATCACCCGTCATTGCGAGGGAAGCGACAGCGACGAAGCAATCCAGGAAGATTTTCGCTAAAAATCTTTATACCATAGTTCCGCCTTCTTGAATATATTTTTTATACCGGGCCTGCAACACAATCAGAAGCTTTAAGTTCACCCCAATTGTACGACTTTATTGCTCGCAAACTCAACCCCGTGCTAAGCTAAAGGGCACGGGGTCTCAAACATACTCGCTTTATACATTCGCTAAAATATCTCTAATGCCCTTATGAATACCGGTACAAAAAATATATTTAAGAAGGCTCCACAGGTCCACTATTGAATGATAATGCTTTTGTCAAATCCAGGACACAGCGCACACCATAAGCAAGCGTGACAGGGTTATAATTCGTGCTGAGTGTGCCGCTATTCAGGTTGCCGTAATAATAGTTACTGCCGCTAGGCGTGCTTGACCATACGACGTTCGGGATGCAGTTGTTATTGTTGGAGCCCGGGCAGCCGCCGCTCAAACTCTTGCACTGCAAGGCGCCGTAACCTGAATTGTAGTCGCAGAGCTTGTCTGCATTGCTTTTGCACTATTCAAATCCAGGACACAGCGCACACCAAAGGCGTTGGTATAATCATTACTATTGCTCGGGTTGAACGTACCGCTATTCAGGTAACCTTTATAGTAACTGGTTCCGCTATTCAACGTGCCTGACCATATCTGGTTCGGGTAGCAGTTGTTAGCAGATGCGCCCGGGCAGCCGCTGCTGTGGTAGTTGCACCGCAAGGCGCCGTAACTGGCTGAATTGCTCCTGTGGGTATCTCATTCAAATTTGCTTCACTAGCGTTGTCGCAAATTTAATACGAATACCCTACGTCGCTATCGTAGTGCTACTCGCACCGGCTCGCGCAACCTGTCGCAGAGCTGTAGTTTTCAATGTGCGGCTGTGTCAA
>CANSKM010000132.1 GCA_947647475.1 uncultured bacterium | reverse complement strand
TGTTTTAGATTCCCAAATAGAGGTAAAAGAGCTTTATGTTGCCGGTTTTTGCGCAATATCATACCCTTGTGATGTGAGCGATGAAAAACAGGTGCAAAAAATGATTGAAGATATTGTTGAAAAATTTGGCAGGCTGGATTTTGCTTTTAATAATGCGGGTGTGCAAACTCCGCAAAAACCAATGGCAGAAATTACCTTTGAAGAATTTGACAAGACTGTTGCGGTTGATTTTAGAGGTGTTTGGAACTGTATGAAGTTTGAAATTGAGCAAATGTTAAAACAAGGCGGGGGGGGCAATTGTTAACACCTCTTCCCAGGGCGGAATTACAGCTTTTCCCGGGCAGGCTGCATACATTGCCTGCAAACATGCGGTTATTGGCCTTACAAAAACGGCCGCAATGGATTATGCGTCAAAGGGAATCAGGATTAATGCAGTTTTGCCGGGATGTATATTAACCCCTATGGCGAAAGATTTAATGAAAAGAAATCTGGATGTTGAAAAAGAAATTTTAAGAGATATCCCAAAAGGCAGAATGGGTGAACCCTATGAAATTGCCCATGCTGTTATGTGGCTCTGTTCGCCATATTCAACCTTTGTTGACGGTGCTGCAATTTCTGTAGATGGCGGTTTTACAATACATTAAGGAGGTTTTATGATTGAAAATTATATAAACAAAGGCAGAAGAGATTTTTTAAAAACCGCGGGGCTTCTTGGGGCTGTGCTTTTGGCGCATCCTTTTTTAAACAGAGCAGATGCAAAGATGTTTGAGAGCGAAAAGCTTATAAACGAATACAGAACCTTGGGCACGGGAGAAGCTGCAATGAAGGTTTCCGCGCTTGGTTTTGGCTGTATGGGGATGAATTACAATAGAGGCATTCCAAAGGATGAAAAAGAAATGATTCGCCTTTTGCACAAATGTGTTGATTTTGGCGTAAATCTTTTCGATACAGCCGAAGTTTACGGCCCGCATATTAATGAAACCCTTGTAGGGAAGGGGCTGCACAGGTATAAAGATATAAATGTCACAACAAAATTTGGTCATAAAATTGTAAATGGAAAATATCATTATGGCGAATTGGACAGTTCTCCAAAGCAAATCAGAAAGGTTTGCGAAGAATCTTTAAAACGTTTAAGACGTGATGTTATAGATATTTTCTATCAGCACAGATATGACCCGAAGGTTCCTATTGAAGAAGTTGCTCTAACTGTAAAAGAGCTTATAAAAGAAGGCAAGGTCCGCCATTTTGGTCTTTGTGAGGTTAGTTCCGAAATTATAAAGAAAGCTCATAAAATTCAGCCTGTGACTGCAATTCAAAGTGAATATCATTTGATGTGGCAAGGACCTGAAAAAAGTATTTTCCCGACCCTTGAAGAGCTTGGAATTGGCTTTGTGCCATACAGCCCCTTGAATAGAGGGTATCTTGCAGGGAATATGAATGAAAATACAAAATTTTACGAGGCAAATGATAATCGTCAAACCCTTCCAAGGTTTACGCCGGAGGCTATGAAAAAGAATTATTCAATAATTAATATTATGAAAGAATTCAGGGCTTCTTATGGCGCAAGCCCGGCACAGGTTGCGCTTGCCTGGCTTTTATATAAAAGGCCTTATATTGTGCCAATTCCGGGGACCACGGTCGAATCTCACCTTATAGAAAACCTCGGGGCGCTGAACTTAAAATGTTCAGACAAAGAGTGGAAGTCATTTGAAGATAAAATTTCAAAAGTTGAAATCTTTGGCGACAGATATAACGCAACCCAGCAAAAACAGGTAAATAACTAAAATAAAAAGGGGCATTAAGCCCCTTTTTTAATATATCCTCTTCATTTCAACATTCATATTATCTTCTTTTGCGCTGCCTTTTATTTTTATCCTAAAAAGGCTTGTGTCTCCCGGTTTTTTGCTGATGTCCGGCACTTTTTCAAACTTCTCTTTATAGTTTTCAAAAGAATTTTCAGGTCTGAAAATCAGTTTTACAACAAAAGATAAAGGCATAAAGAGAATTTTTACCTTTTTTTGTGAATCACTGTTGTATTTGCCAAATATCATCAAATCTGCATTTTCTTCCCTGATATCATATTGTCCTTCAAAAAGCATTGAAAGGTGTTTTTGTTTTGATGTTATTGCAACATTTTTTATAAGCTGGTTGTCTAAGTATAAAACACCTTTAATATCTGAAGCAAACTCTGCCGGATTTATCGGATTATTTTCCTCATCTTTGATTCTTATCAAATTTGAAAGCTTGATATTTCTTCTTGTAATTCTGTTTTTAAATTCCAAATCTCCAAGTTTTGGCAAATATCCTTTGTCGATTTTAAAGAGTACTTTTGCTTTCACATCATCCAGCTTGTTTGATGCTTTAATATAAAGAATGCCGTTTGCAATCCCTTCAACCTGTCCTTTAAGGTCAAAAATAAGGTCTGCAGCTGTGTTTGCATCAACTCTTTTTGCCACAAAGCGTGCTGCTGAGTATTTCTTTTTAAAATCGTATAGGCCTTTTGCGCTCAATACACCTTTTGCAAAGTAAATATCCGAGGTTGAAAACCTGAAAATACCGTCTTTAAGGCTTCCTGCCAAAGAAACATTGTTCAAGATAATTCTGTCTTTTGTGATTCTGTTTATCTTTATTTTCCAGTTGTCGATTGTAACATCGATATCTTTTACTTTTGAGTGTAAATTTTCGCTTCCGCGCTTGTGCGGTTTTAAGCCAAGGGTTTTGTGCCCGTTTCTTGCCGTATATTTATCAAGGAAAAGGTCCATATTATAAATTACAATTTGGTTTCCAACCTTATTTCTTGCATTCATTTTTGACGTGAATTTTTCGCCCCTATATTTTCCTTCTGCGGTAATATTTATGCATTTTTTATCTGCGTTAACCTCTGCTCTTTGGATGAAAAAGTCTTTGTGCAGGGCGTTTTTAATTGTAAAGTTGCCGTAAAGCTTATCTTTTTGAAAATCATATTTTAAGTTGCCGCTAAATTCGCCCCCTGATATAAATCTTCCAAAAGACCCTGCAACAGAGGCCGGTGCAAAGCCGTTAGTTTTTGATGCCAAATATTTAGGCTTCATCTTGCCTTCTTTTTTTACAAAAAGGCCGCGGCCTGTCACGATATTAAAGGCTTCACTGTCTTTTAAAATTGAATAATCATAGTTTTTAATATATAAAACTTTATCGTTTTTAAGTGTGTGCACAAAAAGGCGTCTGCTTTTGTCTTTCAGGCCCAAGCTTGCGCTTTTATAGAAAATATCCCCGCCTTCTTTAATGCTTAGAAGGTAATCAACGGTAATTTTTTTCTTTTTTATAAAATATTCAACGGAAATTTCTTCGCTGCCAACAGTTTTAAGGCCCGGGATGTATTTATCGATTTTATTTTGAAGCTTGGATTCAATTTTTCCTAAAATAAGCCTTTCGGGGCTCATAATGTCTGCAATTTGAAGGTTATGAACAACGGCTTCGTCTGCAAGAGTTCCTTCTGCAGTTGATTTTACGCTTGTTTTATTAAAAATGAAAACCGCTTCTTTAAAATATAAAGGCGCATCAAATAAAACAGTCTTTGCTCCGAGTTCTTTTGCGGTGCAGTTTCCATAAATTCCATCGTTTTTAAAATTCAGGTCAACATCGATTATTCCCTTAAAATCGTAAAAGTTCTCAATAAATTTCTTTGAATTATCCGCAGATTTTTGAAAATAGAGCAATGATGCCATAAAATCAGCTGTTTGAACATCTTTTCCTTTTATATAAAAGTCGTAGTTGTTTTCGCCTTTTTTGTTTCTGTCAAATATTTTTCCGTTCAAAGAAAGCGAAGAAGTTTTAGATAAAATTTTAAAATCTTTTGCAAAAAGAGAATCTTTTTGCGTGTAAAGATATCCCTTGTCCCCTAAAATCAGGCTGTCTTTAAAAAAGATTGAAGAAAATTCACCGTAAAATTTAATATATTGTCTGCCGTTTATTTTTTTAATGCTAAAGTTTGTAAAATTTCCTTTAAGCTCTTTTGTTTCATCAAAAACAACACTTGCACCATCTATATAAATATCAGGCAGTGAGGAAATTTTAAAGTCGGATTTTTTCTTTCCTTTTTGAATTTTTGTCATGTTTAAAAACAGATATTTTGCATTTGCATGTTTTAATTTATTCAGCTTTGCTTTACCCTTAAAGCCCTCCATATCAAGGATTTTTTCGCCGTTCTTCTCTGCTAAAACCTTGTCTGCTTTAAAATATAAAGACAAAAACGGAGTAATTTTAATGTCCAGGTTTCTTCCTGATATATTATACCCTGTGTTTTTTGCTATGATTTTTTGTGCTTTGTTTACAAAAGTTTTTGAATTTAAAAGCACAGGAAGAGCAAATATTATGCAAAGATAAAGACATAAAATTGCGCCCAAAACTGCTGAAGTTGAGTATATTATTACTTTTTTATACTTTTTAATAAATTCCATTTTTCTTAATTTCCTGCTAATTTTCCTAAGTTTTAGAAGAAAATTATACCATATCTTTAAAACGGATGCTTTTTTGTAAACTCTATGCTTTGAATTTACAAGGGCGCTGAATTTTATGCCCCAAAGGGGTAATTGTAATATTATGTTAAATTCGTATATACTCTTGCTTGAAATTTAAAAGTAAAGTCTTATAATTAAACTCCACCCCATATTTTTATTATGCGAAGGTTAAAGATTTAAGGGATAAAGAAAGAGAAAAATATGAGAATTAACGCTATCACTCCTTGTAATTACAGAAGCAATTTAAACAAATGTACAAAGCCC
>CANSKM010000131.1 GCA_947647475.1 uncultured bacterium | reverse complement strand
GAAACAACTACATCGCCAACATTTAAGCCTTCCGGAGTTAAAATGTATCTTTTTTCACCGTCAGCATAAACAACAAGTGAAATTCTAACGTTTCTGTTCGGATCGTATTCGATAGTTTTTACAAAACCAACGATACCAAATTTATCTCTTTTGAAGTCAATCACACGGTATTGTCTTTTATGACCGCCACCGATGTGTCTTGTTGTTATTCTTCCTGTATTATTTCTACCGCCTGATTTTGTGAGCGGTCTTAATAATGATTTTTCCGGTGTATCTGTTGTAATTTCAGAAAAATCAGGTCTTGTCATGCCTCTTTGTCCCGGAGACGTCGGATTAATTTTACGGGTTGCCATTGTTATACTCCTGTCAATTCTTCAATCGGATCGCCTTCGATTGTAACGATGGCTTTCTTTCCTGATTGTGTTCTGCCGAATTTCATACCTAATCTTTTTTCATGAGAAGGCATATATACGGTTCTAACTTTCTTAACTTTGCGATTCGGATAAGCAAGTTCGATTGCCTGAGCAATTTCAACTTTTGAAGCATCTTTGTTTACTTCAAAAGTATATTGGCCCATTTGAACAGCCATCATAGACTTTTCGCTTATCAGAGGTTTTTTAATTATATCGTATAGTTTTTCTTTGTTGGTTCTTGTCTTTGCCATTATTTCGCCAACCTTTCAGTCATTTCATTGATAGCATTTTCAGTTGTAACAATTGAATCTGCTTCGATTAAATCTTTAACGTTTAAGTTTGCAGGATATAAAAGCTTCACTGAAGCAATATTTCTTGCAGACATTTCAAGATTTTTGTTTTCTTCAGCCTTTAAGTCTGCAATGATTAAGATTTTGCCTGAAACTTTAAGGTCTGAAAGAATTTTAACCATAGTTTTTGTCTTTACTTCACTTAGTTCAGAAAAATCTTTAACAACCGTCATTGCTTCCAGTTTAGCTGAAAGAGCACTTCTTAATGCAAGTTTTCTTGCCTTTTGAGGAAGGTTTGTTTCATAGCTTCTCGGTTTAGGACCAAATGAAACACCACCGCCTGCAAATAACGGGCTTCTGATAGAACCGGCTCTTGCTCTGCCTGTTCCTTTTTGTTTCCAGGGTTTTCTTCCGCCGCCTGATACTTCAGCTCTTGTTTTTGTATTGTGAGAGCCTTGTCTTGCATTGTTTAATTGTCTTTTAAGAGCAAGGTGCATAACGTGGATATTGGGTTCAACGCCAAATACGTTTTCATCCAGTTTTAATTCGCCAAGCTCGCTTCCTTTTGTATTTAATAATTTAACTGTTTGTGTCATTTCTTTGTACCTCTAATTCCATTTTGTTCTTGAAGGTTTAATTGTAACCAATTTACCTTCAGGACCCGGAACTGAGCCCTTAACTAATAACAAATTTTTGTCGCTTACAATTTTTACAACACTTAATTTAGAAACGGTAACTTTTTCATTACCCATATTTCCTGCCATTCTTTTTCCTTTAAGAACGCGGCCCGGTGTTGTACCTGCACCTATTGAACCGGGTTCTCTGTGGTTTTTAGAACCGTGGCCCATAGGACCTCTTGAAAAATTGTGTCTTTTAACGGTACCTTGGAAACCTTTACCGATAGATTTTCCTGATACGTCAACCTTTGATATTTCATTTAAAACACTTAAATCTATTTTTTGACCAACTGTATAATCAGCCGGATTTTCTACTCTGAATTCTTGTAAGTGTCTGAAATTTTCTAAATTATTTTTCTTAAAGTGACCAATTTGTGCTTTTGTTAAATGTTTTTCCTTTGCAGGAACAACACCAACCTGAATAGCGTTATAACCGTCAGTTTCAACAGTTTTTACCTGAGTTACGGTTAGTGGGTCAACTTTAATTACGGTAACAGGAATACACAAACCTTGTTCGTCGTATACCTGTGTCATTCCGAGTTTTTCTCCAATAACACCTAATGTCATTCGATTTTTACCTTTCTGTTGTGAGAGCTATTAACTCTTTTCTTTGTCTTTGTACATTTTTGGCTTTGTTTGTTTCCCTTTTAAGCATTTTGCTTTTTAAGGAGCCCCGACAATCGTTTCCGGTTGGAATGGGCCAAACTCTGCCTTTGAATAGTTCACATTCAATATTTAATTGTCAAATGTTAACTTTTTTTGCCTTTGCCGCAGTGCTTACAGTCAAAACTTATCATTTTGCCTTAGAGCATCGGCTTGTGCGGCACTACAGTTTAACTTCAATATCAACGCCTGCCGGCAAATCCATTCTTGAAAGTTCTTCTGTAGTTTGTTGTGTCGGGTCATAAATATCTATAACCCTTTTGTGTGTTCTCATTTCAAAGTGTTCACGAGATTTTTTATCAACGTGGGGTGATCTTAGAACACAATAAATTCTGCGTTTTGTAGGAAGCGGAATAGGACCTGAAACGCTGGCACCTGTTCTTTTTGCTGTTTCTACAATTTTCACTGCAGATGTGTCGATAAGCTTATGATCATAAGCCTTCAAACAAACTCTTATTCTGGGTCTTTTATTTGTTTCCATTTTGTTTAGTTCCAGTTCTTTGAATATTGTACGTAATAAACTGCCGATAAAATATCGGTACGATTAAATGTAATATAAACAAATTTTATCGTCAACACCTAATTTTTAGAAGTAATTCAATTTTGTTACAATACTTTAAAAATGATTTTTTAGTGTATGATAAGTATTAAAATTTATTCAGGAGAAAACCTTGGAAAATATGGATGTTAAAAACGGGACACGTTCCCCTGAGATGTTCCCCAGGATATTATTTATAGGCCAACCCGATATGGCAGTTGTATGCCTTAATAAATTAATATCGGAAAAACTGAATGTAGCGGCAATTATCCTGCCTGATAAAACAAACCTTTCAAGAGAAAATTTAAGAGAAATTGCAAAGAATAATAATATAGAAGTTTTTGAATATGATAAAACCCCAAACGAAGCGGGGTTAATTGAAAAAATAAAAGCAAAAAATTGCGATATCGGGGTCATTTGTTCTTTTAACCATAAACTTTCAAAAGATTTTTTAAGCACAACCAAAGACGGCTTTATCAATTGCCATCCTTCAATTCTCCCGAAATATCGAGGCGGAAACCCGTATTTTCATATAATTAAAAACGGGGACACAATGTCCGGCATCACGCTTCATTTTGCAGATGAAAATTTTGATACGGGAAGAATTATCGCACAGGAAATTTTTCCTTTGATGAAAAAAGAAACAATGGGGATGCTTTTTTCAAGAACAAACTTTATGATAGCGGAACTTTTGGCTAAAACCCTTTTAAAATATCAAGAAAAGGGTGAAATCCCGTCTGTTGCACAAAAAGAGGGTGAATTTGAAAAGGCGCCGAATGTTCCCGGGGAAATTTATATAAATTGGGCTGATAATATTAATATTATTGAAAGATTAATTCGTGCCTCAAACCCTTTTTATAACGCGCTTACAAATTTTAGAGGCGGGTTTATAAGAATTGTTTCCGGAGATTTTAAAGAAGATAGGCACAACAAAACCCCGGGGACAATTGTAAAAGTTAAAAAAGATATGATGCAAATTGCAGCAGGGGGCGGATATTATTTCCCGAATGTCATTCAGGCAGGAAGCTGGGGAATTTATTCAATTTCAGAATTTATAGAAAAATTTAACCCGAATGAAAACGAGACATTAAAATAAGGTAATATATAAATTATGGAAAAATTAAACTTTTTAACGGCAGGAATCCCTTTAAGGGCAAAAGATTATAAAACAGGCTTTAGGGCACTTTCAGAGCTTTCTTTAAACGGTATGGAGCTTGAATTTGTCCATGGGGTTCGAATGTCCGATGTTTCAAAGAAATTTTTGAAAGAAAACAAAAACGATTTTATTTTAACGGCTCACGCTCCTTTTTATATAAATTTGAATTCAAAAGAACCCGAGAAGGTGGATGCGAGCATTCAAAGAATAATCGAAACAGCAGAGCTTGCAGAAGAGCTTGGCGGATATTCAATCACATACCATGCGGCGTTTTATTTAAAGGAAGATAAAAAAACAGTCTTCAAAAAGCTTGTCGAAAGGCATAAAACAATTTTTGAAACACTTGAAAAGATTGAAAAAGAAGGCGGTGCTGGAAATAAAATCTGGATTCGCCCCGAAACAACAGGAAAAGAAACCCAATGGGGAGATATTGATGAAATTATAGAGCTTTCAAAAATTTTCCCAAATATGCTTCCTTGTGTTGATTTTTCACACCTTCATGCGCGAACTGCAGGAAAATATAATACTTATGATGAATTTGCAGGTGTTTTTGAAAAAATAGGAAAAGAACTTGGGGATGTTGCCTTAAACAATTTCCACGCGCACATTGCAGGGATAGATTACGGTGATAAGGGCGAGAAAAAACACTTAATTTTGGAAGAGAGCGATTTTAATTATAAAGATTTATTAAAAGCCTTCAAAAAATTTAATATTAAGGGTGCAATTGTGTGCGAAAGCCCCAATATAGAAGAAGATTGCAAGCTTTTAAAAGACTATTACGATTCAATTTAAAAGACCCTTCTTATTGCAAAGAACATTCTAATAGGGTAAAATATTTAAAAAGTATATAAATTTTATTTATCTATTTTTTAAGGTTATTTTAGTTAGGTTTAAAAAGAAAGTTTAAGGGTTTTGGATGAATAGAAAAAAATCTTTTAAAGGCCGCAAGAAAGGCTTCACTCTTGCTGAAATGTTAATTGTTCTTGCCATTGTAGGAATTGTTGCGGCAATTACGGTTCCCCTCGTTATATCAAAAGCAAATAATGCAAAGTTTATATCAGCACTTCAAAAAGCAAGCAATACCTTGACAAATGTTGTAAACACTGCTC
>CANSKM010000130.1 GCA_947647475.1 uncultured bacterium | reverse complement strand
AAGTGCCACAAAATACTTAAAAACGCTCAAAAGTGGTACTTTTTTATTGTTATATGTCCAAGTTTTACCATCATAAATCACCGCGGCACAAACCGTGCAATCCTTACCCTTCAAAGCCTTTTGAACCTTGAATGTTAAAGAATTGATATATAAAAACGCGGCAAAAACCCCTGCAGCAAGCAAGAATATCATTACAAAGACAATAGTTCGCCTCATTTTAGGCCTTATAGATTAAATTGTAAGCATTAAATATGGCTTTAACGTTTGCAACAGCTGTGTTTTTGTGAATAGCGCGGCCTATAACCTTAGAACCGTCATTTCCTTCAAGATGAATAACACTCATCGCGATTGCACCGGAACCCAAAAGCTCTTCATCCATTGCAAGCTGCTTATAATGAAGGAGTTTTCTTTCAAACCCAGCCTGTTTCAGAGCATCCATGCAGGCATCAATCGGCCCATTGCCTTCACCTGTCATACTAAACATCTTATCTTCATGCTTAAATTCAACCGCAAATTTGTTATCCCCAATATGGTCAAAGCGCGTAAGCTTGAAAGGCCCCTGAACATTGCAGATTTCCCTAAAGTAAATATCGATAATGTTTCTTGTCGGCAGCTCGCCGATTTTTTCTGCCGCTTCTTTGATTGCAGGCGTCAAGCGGATTGCTTCCTGAATTGTAATCGGATAGCCTGCCTTTGTAATAATTTCAAACACGGCAGTTTTTCCGGATTGACTTGTGAAGCCGATTTTTTCATCGTCTTTTCTTCCGATTAAAGACGGATGAATTGGCCTATAGGCGCCAAATTCCATATCTTTTGTCTTGAGTGCGCAATCCTGGTGAATTCCGCTTCTGTGCGCAAGAGCATCAGGGCCTATTAAAGGCGTTTTTTCGTAAATTTCAACTTTGGACATCTGGGAGACAATCAAAGCGGTTTCATAAATTTTTGATAAATCTATAGGAACATCGACGCCTGAATTATGCAGCGCCACTGCAACTTCATAGAAATTCGTGTTGCCTGCACGCTCTCCAAGGCCGTTTAAGCAGCATTCCAATTGCACAGCCCCCGAAAAATATCCTTCAACCGTTGTGGCAGTTGCCATTCCAAGGTCATTATGGTTATGAAGAGAAATTGAAATGTCTTTCGGGAGGGCATTATAAACCCTTTCAACCATATCCAAAAATATTCTCGGACGTTTTCTTTCAACCGTATTTGGCAAATTAATCGTTGTGGCACCTGCTTTGACGATTTCTTGCAGCGTATCAATTACAAAATCAAGGTTTTCGCCGCAATCTCCAAAGTGTTCAACAGAAAATTCCACCTGACCGTTTTTATTTGCTTTTGTAATTTCGGTACTCGCAAACTTTACCGCCTCAATTGCAGATTTTCTAAGCTCCATCGGGTCTTTGTTTAAAACATATTTCATATGAAAAGGGCTTAGGGTTAAAAACGTGTGAATTCTTGGGGTTCCCGCGTGTTTAATTGCATTAACGGCACTTGTAATATCAGATTGCACACACCTTGCAAGTGCAGAAACCACAAGGTTTTCAGGGGCAATTGATGCCAAATATTTGCACGCTTCAAAATCCATCTCGGAGGATGCCGGAAAACCAAGTTCTACAGCCTGAACATTTAATTCAAGAAGCTTATTGAAAATTATCTCTTTTTCAGAAAGCTGCCACGGTTTTTTTAAAGACTGATTTCCGTCTCTAAGTGTAATATCATAGAAAAAAGGCTGTCTTTTATTTTCCATAAAAACTATTCCCAAAATAAATTCACGTGCTATAATGATTGTACCATGGACATTTTTTCTTATTAAATACTACAATTATAATATTAAAAATTGTTAATGGATGGCCTTAAAAAGCGCAACTTTTAAATTTTATATGCGTTATAGGACTTGTGGAAAATAAAATTTCTGCTTAACAAAAAGCTTACGGAAATTCATGTTAAAAGTTAACAACAATATGTCATATACCGGCCCGAATTTCAGAGGGTTTACAATTGGTCCCAATGCAGGCAAAGTGTTGGATAAAATCGGCGCGCTAAAATCCCCGGGGCAAAGGCTTGCTTTTGGTATTGCAGCCTTAACGCTGCATCCTGTTATGGATAAATTAAACCCCTGGGTCGATGATGAAACAAAAAATACATCTGCAATAAGAAGTGCTGCAAAAGCAATAGCAAGCACAACAACGGGCGTTGTAATAAGAGAAGCCTGCATTGTGGGCACAAATACACTTCTTGAAAGCAAAACTCTTGCATCCAAACTGCCTGAATTTATTACAAAAGATAAAAATCATTCAAGTGCTGTCATTGGAACCCTTGCAGGGCTTGCCGTTATGATGTTTACAAACTTTTTAATCGATGTCCCCCTGACAGATAAACTTACACATCTTTTCACGGGCAAATTCGGCAAAAAGGACAATCCAAAAGCAAAAGCACCTGCACCGGATTTTAAACCTGCCTTTGCACCTAATTTTTCAGATACTTTTAGCAAAAACGAAAAAATGCAATTGCACACAATTAAAGAAAAAATAGATAGAGGCGAACTGCCGCCTATGTCTCAGGTGAATATGGAGGTGATTAAATGCGCTTCCTAGATTCAATGCAAAAAGGCTTTGTGGGCTGGTTTGACAGAAATAACAATGCAAGCTTTTTATTTGCAACTGCAGCAATTGGCTGGGTTTTAGCTTCCGCTGCACAAACTTTCGGTATCTTAAAAAGTAAAGAATTAACAAAAGAAGATAAAAAATTCCTTGTGCCGCAAGAGCTTATGGATGGCACCGCAAACATTGCAATGTATGCAGCTGTCACAACAAACCTGATGAATGCAGCGGAAAAAAGCTGTAAACCAGGGAAAAACGGCAAAGCGCCTTTTGTATCATTAAAAGATGCTTCAGGAAAAATTTTAGACTATTCAACAAATATGGCAGAATATGCAAAAACAGGCAGAAATTTAAAAACAGGAGCTGCAATTTTAGGCGGAATAATCTCCACCTGTATTTTAACCCCGATTGCAAGAAATGCATTTGCAGCACTTGTGAAGAAAAAAACAGACAGCAAACAAAAAGATGTTATTGTGCCGACAAATATTTACGGCGGAAGAACACAGCCCTTTTTTACAAAAACATATCCCGCCCCGCAGACAAACATAAACAGTATAAACAATGTAAATAAATTTACCCCGTTGAGCACATATCCACACTTCAGCGCAGGAAACTCCGGCATTCAAAGCATTTCACCGGGTTTAAAAATTTAGAGCTGCTCTTTTACAAGTTTTATAAGTTCAAAATATCTTTTGCTCAATTCACCTTGGGTAATTTTTAATTCATTTGCAATATTTGCCTGTTTTTTAAGACGGGCATGGCGCAGATAAAAAATTTGAAAATATCCTTTTTCAGGGTGCTGCGTATGCAAATTAAAAACAATTGATAAAATTTTATTTATAACATTTTCTTTAATTTCAGTCTCAGGAAATTCAAGCTTTGGATCGTTCACATCCGCAAAAACATCCCCCGTCAGGTTTTTAACCGCCTGCGGGTCAGTTTTAAGGGAAATTATCCGCTCATCTTTTAAAGTTTGCGGCAAAGCACCTCTGTTTTGTTTTGCAAGGGCGGTTGCACGCTCTAAATCCGCCTCTGAAAGATTGGTTTCTTTTATTATTTTATCTTTAACATTGGCATCGTCCAAAATATCAATCTGGATTTCATTCTTGTCAGGCCTTGGCTTTGGGGTGTCATCCCTGCCGTTTTGCCTCAAAATATTTGAAATTGAAGTATCTACAACCTTTGCAAGATACGTCTTTAAATTTTCAACGTTTGAAACCGAATCCAAAAGAAGATAAGATTTTTTATAAACATCCGAGCAGAAAGCCTCGAGCAAATCTTCATTTCCAAAGTATCTGTCATTTGCTCTTATAGTTTCTTCAATAAGTTTTCTGTGGTTACTTGCTAAATCCAAAACCAAAAACTCCAATCTCTTTATATTAATATTAAATCATAAATCATCATTTTAGAGTATATAAATTTGTAACATTTTAGTTTTTATTTGTATCCTTAATATTTTACGCTATAATATTAACAAGAGATTAAAGTGGAATTTAATGAGAAGATTTTATAAAACCTCTTTAATATTAACTTTGGCAAGTGTCCTCTTTGTAAATGAGGGGGCGGCGTTTGCGTTTGAATTTAAAAACCCTTTCAAAAAAAATAAGGCAAAGGTTGAAAAACAAAGCGAGCCAAAAGAAGAAGTGCAGGAAAACCTTGCGCCAAGCGTTTATATGCAGGATGCAGACAAGGCTTCCGCTGATGATGATATTGAAGCGGTTCATATTAAAGATGTTGAAATTTATGGTAACAACCTCATTGAAACAAGCTTTATCAAAGGCCAACTAAGCCTTAAAGAAGGCTATCCTTTTAACAGAAAAACCGTTGCAAATGATTTAAACAAACTTTATAAATCAGGATATTTTACGCAAAATATCAGAGCATTGCCGATTAAGCTTGATGACGGCAATGTTAAATTAAGAATTATTGTTGAAGAAAACCCGCCGATTGAAGGCTTTTTAATCGAAGGGAATAATTGCCTTTCCACTTATGAAATCATGAATGTGCTTAAAAACCTGGAAGGCAAACCGCAAAATATTCTTGCAATTAACGCTGCGATTGAAAATATTCAAGAGCTTTATGCAAGCAAAGGATATATTTTAGCAAAAATTACAGGTCTTCAGGATGACCCCGATAATATCATTACAGTAAAAATTGACGAAGGAATTATCGGCGACATCAAGGTTGAAGGAAATAACAAAACAAAAGACTTTATTGTTAAAAGAAATATTCTGCAAACGCCCGGCGAAGTTTACAAT
>CANSKM010000129.1 GCA_947647475.1 uncultured bacterium | reverse complement strand
TTGCAGGCGTGCTTTTAAGCTTTTTTGTTGCACGATATATTAACATCAATTTTATAAACCCCTTTTTAAAACTCTCTGCAGCATCAAAAAGAGTTAAAGCAGGAGATTTAAACCTTGTTTTAAAAGTGGGCGTGAACCAAAAAACCGTACAGGAAACGTATAACAACTTTAATGAGATGGTGAAAGGTCTAAAAGAAAAAGAAGAGTTAAGATCCAGCTTTATAAGAAACCTGACCCACGATTTTAGAACCCCTCTAATCGACCAGGAGCGCGCCCTTTCTTTAATTTCCAATAAATTTAAACAGCTGAATCTTAAAGATGAAATGGAACTTGCAAAAAGCCTTGAGAAAAATTCTTCCCACCTTTTAAGAATGGTAAATTTAATCCTTGAATCTTATCAGTTTAACTTAAAAAAAGAGGATTTAACTTTTGAAAAAACTGATTTAGCAGAGCTTATGTCTGACAGCTTTATAAAAATAAAGCCAATTGCAGATGATAGAAACGTTTCGCTTTTGTGCGAAATTGAAAACGAAAAATTTATACTCTGCACGGATAAAACCTGCCTTGAGAGAATAGTTATAAACCTTTGCGCAAATGCTATTGATAATTTGAGAGCAAACGGTGAAGTTAAAATTTCAGCTGCAAAAAATGAAAATGAGTGTAAAATATTTGTGGAAGACAACGGAAACGGAATTGAAAAAGAAGATTTAGAACACATTTTCGACAGATATTACACATCAAAATCTTACAACAGAAAATTGGGCTCCGGGCTTGGGCTTGATGTTTGCAAAAAACTTACGGAACTTTTAGGCGGAAAAATCGAAATTGAAAGCGAACCCGGAAAATATACAAAATTTACGATAACGCTGCCAATAAAAACAGCATGAGGAAAAAGAATATGACAATAAAAATAATTCTGACAGAAGACCACGAGCTTACAAGAAAAGGAATTTTATACGGCCTAAAACCGTATGAAGAAATAAAAATCTTGGGCGAATTTGAAGATGGAAAACAAACGATTGATTTTATCAAATCAAGCTCACCCGAAAACATTCCCGATGCCATTTTAATGGACATTGCTATGCCTATTTTAAACGGAATAGAGGCCTCAAAAAGAATTAAGGCTCTTCATCCTGATATTAAAATCATCATGCTGACATCAATTGATGAAAGAGAAACAGTGCTTCAAGCCTTTAATTCAGGCGCAAACGCTTATGCTATGAAAAATATCAGCACGGATAAACTTGTTGATGTAATAAAAATGGTAATGAACGGCGAAGTGTGGATAGCACCAAGCATTGCAAATTACATTCTTGATGCACTTTCAGGCATGGGCCCGATAGGCGATACTTCAAAAGTTTCAAATGATTTTAACCTTACAAACAGGGAAAAAGAAATTCTCACCCTGATATCAAAAGGTATGAACAACAAAGATATTGCAAATAAGCTTGTTATTTCACTTTATACCGTAAAAAATCACGTAAAAAACATAATTCAAAAGCTTGCCGTTGAAGACAGAACCCAGGCTGCAATTTTAGCCCTCAAAGAAAACATTGTATAGCTCGAATTATCTATTTTATGCCCGTTTTATAGCTCCCAAATTTTTGACCCTAAAGAGTAAGTTTTTGATACCCGGGAGCTATCAATTTGCTTGAAAAAATCCCGTTTATTCTTATATACAAGGTATAAGGAGAATAAAATATGTCAAATTCAATTAACGGAGTTTATGGAAATTACGGCAACGGTTATCAAACACAGATGAGTACGCAGCAAAAATCAAAAATCGAGCGCGAACTGCAATATTTAGGAATTCCAAGCGATGTTATTTCACAAGGCGCAGAAGCAGTAGAAGAATATGCGGAACAAAACGGAATAACACTTCCAAACCCGCAGGAAAACCAGCTGCAATCCACATCAATATTTACTATGGCAGATGAGAACGGACAGAATAGCAACGGCTACTAGACAGGTTAATTTACTGATTACACTTTTTCCGCTTCACCGAAATCCCGCCCAAGCGCGTATGTGCATTTGAATACCGCAAAGGTGAGGTATCGGAGTAATCTTAAACCCGCCTTGCCTTTCAGGCGGGTTTAGATTTTTTATTATGAAAAAAGACCCCCGCCAAAAACAGAGGTCTTTTTATTTATAAAACAAGAAATTTTCTTATTAGCTTTCCATTTCTTCAGATTGCAAAAGGATAAGCATAGCTTTTGCCCTTTCCGCATCTTTTTGAAGCGCTTCATAATTAGCCTGTGCCACTTGAGCCTGGCGTTTTGCTTCTGCATAATCAGCTTCAGCTCTTTTAGCGGCAATTTCTTCTTCAGTTTGGCCATAGATTTCTAAAGATCCGCAAGCAACAACTTTTGGCGGCATCGGCGGAGTATCCGGAGAAAGAGCCATGAGAGGTTTTTTACCGGTCAACTCTTCTATTGCAGCATACAAATCTTTAATCGCGGCTTTAATTGCACCAGTTTTAGCGTTTGCAGTACCAACAGCACCTTTCAGAGCAGTTTTTGCTTTGTTAAGCTTTTTCAATGCAGCATTTGCTTCTTCTTTATTTTTAGAATTCAAAGCATCCCTTGCAGCGTCGCTTGTTGTGTCCTTTTTGCCTTCAACATCTTCAATAACAACATCAATGTCTGCTATTGCTTTTTCAAGGGCAGCAATTAAGGTTTCATCTTCAACCCCTTCGCTTTCAGCCAAAGCCAAAACTTTTTCTGCTTTTTCTGCTGAATATTTTAAACTTACAACAGCAGATTCAGCGGAATAAACATCATTTTGCAGTGCATTTCTGCCCGCTGTTCTTGCAGGAACGGCATCACGTGAATCTTTGGCAGCAGCATTCGCAGCTTCCATTTCTTCTTTCAAAGCTTCGAGGTTTTTGTTCGCTTCTTCGGCTCTAATTTCTGCAGCTCTTGCCTTTTGAATTATTGCATACGCTTCAGCTTTCTGTTCAAGCCTTTCCGCCTCCTTAATTAAATTATTGGCGGTCATTCTTGCCATTTGCGCCTGTCCTTTCAGACTTGATGCTTCAATTTCTTCAGGAGTGCGCCCCGTTAAATCTTCAACAGTATCATAAATAGGAAGCTGTTTCATAGGTACCATCAAAGGAGCAGGATTAACAACGCCTGAAGCCACAGCTTGAAGCTTGTTTGCAGATTTCATCATACTTTCAAAAGTGGTTCTTAAATCCTTTGCCTTATCATTAGCGGCGTTTGTAGCCTCTTTTGTATCCTCGCCGGATTTTTTAATTTGAGGCATATTTCCAAGGTTTACACCGTCTTTTGCCGCATCAATTGCATTTTTAATAAGCTTTGAAGTTCTAGATGCACTATCTCTTAAAGCAGAGCCTGAAGCACCCGCCTCTTCTGATGCAGCCTGAACATTTGCAATACCGTTTCGGGTTTCATCCAATAAAGCTTGTGCTAATTCAGCATCTTCACCGCTTAATTTACCGGTTTCAATTGCTTCTTCAACCTTTGTCATAAGCTTTTCGACATTATTAATTGAAGAATTTGTCATATCAATATAGTTATTAATATATCCAGCAGTTTCATTTGCAGACCTTACCGCATATCTTTCGGATTTTGTTTCTTTTGCAATATATGCAGCGCTTTGTGCTCTTTTTGCTGCAGTCTCAAGTTGTTTTGCCTTTTCATCTGCCTCATTTGCCTTGTCGCGTGCAGCTTTTGCCTCATTGGCATAATATTCTACAGGTGTTGGCGGATAAGAGTGTTCATCATTATTAACGGAACCTCCTGAAGTTGCAGTCGGGGGCTCGGGTCTTTTATCCGGAACAAGTGTAAGAGCCTCTGCTTTTGTTGTGCTAAGACCAAAAACAGCAGTTAACGCAGTAATTGCACCAAGAATAAAACCTGCGGCACGTGTTGAAGCTCTTCCTGTAAAAGATACAGAATCTGCAGCATTATAATTTGCAGGTTTTGATGTAAATTTTTCAGGATGAGTTTTTAATGCGTTATTATTAACGGCATAAGGCTGAATGTTAGAAATTCTCATGTGGTAATCCTTTTTTTAAGATAAACAAATACAATTCTATAATAATCATAAAGGAAAAATATTGCGGGGCAAGAAATAAGTGTAAAGAAAACGTTACAAGCAATATAAAAAATATTTCTTTGAAATTATTCTTATGTTGTGATAAAATTCTTTTTGCATGGGCCTGTAGCACTCTGCCGACGAGAAAGTGACTAAATGTCACTTTAGAGGAGAGGGGTAGCGCAAGCTCAAGTAATATCCGGGCCTGTAGCGCAGTTGGTAGCGCAGGAGACTCTTAATCTTTTGGTCGTGGGTTCGAGTCCCACCAGGCCCATATTTTATAAACTCCCTCATTATCCGGGGAGTTTTTTAGTAAGGACAAAGGTAAAATGAAACGCATCGCGGTTTTTGCCCACTATTCCAAAAACAATAAAATCGAAGATTACGTGGTTTTCTACCTTGAAAGCCTGAAAAAAGTTGCAGATTTTACAGTTTTTGTATCCGATTCAAATATCGATGAAGATGAAATTTCAAAAATTTCCCCTTTTACTGATAAAATCATCGCAAAACCCCATGGGGAATATGATTTTGGCTCATATAAAAGAGGATATCTATATTTAAAAGAAGCAGGAATTTTAGCTCCCAAAAACCCTGAGATTAGCGAACTTATTTTTGCAAACGACAGCTGCTATGCGCCTTTATTTCCTTTTGACACAATGTTTTCAACAATGGACACAAAAGAAGTTGATTTTTGGGGAAACACGCAAAATTATACGGAAGAAATCATCGGGAAAAAAGGCTTTGAGCACATTCAAAGCTATTTTCTTGTATTCAGGCAAAATGTCTTTAATTCAAAGGCTTTTGATGAT
>CANSKM010000128.1 GCA_947647475.1 uncultured bacterium | reverse complement strand
GGCAGCCGAATAAAGCTTTTTAAGCTCCTCTGAATTTGTAAAAAATTCTACAGTTGACATAAATAATATCTCCTTTTAAATTGTACGCAATACATTTAATAGTTCACCATAGCAATATTAGCATAAAAATATTTTTTGTGGTAACATTTTGGTGAAAAATAAAGGCTTTATAAATAAGGCCTATGGAGGTATAGAAAACAATGGCCACAGCAACATTTGCTTATGAAATTAAAGATATAAACCTGGCAGAGCAGGGAAAGAAAAACATTGAATGGGCGCAAAAAGATATGCCCGTTTTAAGAAATATAACGGAAAGATTTAGAAAAGAAAGGCCTTTTGAAGGTTTAAGGCTTACAGCATGTGTGCATGTTACAAAAGAAACTGCAGCGCTTTGTATTGCAATGAAAGAGGGCGGCGCGGATGCTGTTCTTGCGGCTTCAAACCCGCTGTCCACGCAGGATGATGTTGCGGCAGCCCTTGTTAAATATTGGGAAATTCCTGTGTTTGCAATTGCAGGGGAAGACAAGGAAACCTATGCAAAGCATGTGCAGACAGCTTTAGACCACAAGCCGCATTTAATCATTGATGACGGGTGCGATTTGGTTGCAACCGTTCATAAATCAAGAAGAGATTTAATTCCAAACATCATAGGCTCCACGGAAGAAACCACAACGGGAATTATCCGTCTTGAGGCTATGGAAAAGGATGGCTCGCTTGAATTTCCGGCTTTGGGTGTAAATTCAAGCCTTACAAAACATTTATACGATAACCGCTACGGCACGGGCCAAAGCGCGCTTGACGGCATTATAAGAACAACAAACATCCTTCTTTCAGGAAAAACCTTTGTTGTTGCAGGATACGGCTGGTGTGGAAGAGGCGCTGCAATGCGTGCACGCGGCATGGGCGCAAACGTTATTGTAACCGAGGTTGACCCCCTAAAAGCGCTTGAAGCTGTTATGGACGGTTTCAGGGTGATGCCTATTAAAGATGCGGCAAAAGAAGGGGATATTTTCCTTACTGTTACAGGTGATAAGAATGTTATTGACGTTGAACATTTGCTTTCAATGAAAGACGGGGCTTTTGTTTCAAACGCAGGACACTTTGATGTTGAAGTGAACGTAAATGGTTTAAGAAAACATGTTGTTGAATCAAGAAATATCCGTCCAAGCCTTGATGAGTGGGTTTTAGACAACGGAAAAACCTTATATGTTCTTGCAGAAGGGCGTTTAGTGAATCTTGTCGGCGCAGAAGGCCACCCTGCATCTGTTATGGATATGAGCTTTGCAAACCAGGCGCTTGGAATTGAATTTGTGCTCAAAAACAAGGGTAAGCTTCAAAACAAACTTTATACGCTTCCGCATGAGGTGGATGTTCAAATTGCAAAGATTAAGCTTGAATCTATGGGTGTTAAAATTGATACACTAACGGATGAGCAGTTTGAATATCTAAATTCCTGGAAATCCGGAACGTAGAGTTTAAAATATTTAACAATTTTGGCAAATAAAAAGATTGACATGTTTTAACCAAAATACAAACAACAAGAAAGGTTTAAAAAGGGTTTAAACATGAATATAATCAACAATGTGCCTCGCTTCAATGTTTTTGGTGTGAATGCAAATTTAGGTGCTTCAACAAAGACAAATTTTTCTTATCGAAATTTGGGTGTTGATACTTTTGAAAAAAGTACCGATAGCATAAAATCAGTTTCATTCAAAGGGAACAGTGCATATTTGCAAAGGGCGGATAAAGCTGCAGAATTATTTAAAGAGCACATTATGAGCGAAGAATTTGACATCGGAAAAATTTCTGAAATTGTTGATGAATGTTCAAACGGCACAATTAAAACCGAAGAATTTAACCGGGCAAGCTGTGCCAACGCACTGGATGCAACCATAGGATACATTAAAGCTCCAATGGCAATTGGCGCAGATGGTCAGGTTGTTTTGCTTGATAAAGTTTTGTGTATTGCCCCGCCAAGAGACGATTCTTTTGATGAAAAGGTTCGCGTATTAAGAAATACAGCCCATGAATTTACCCATGGTCTTCAGTTTGAGGATCCGCAAAAATCAAGAACCATGCTTATTCAAAGGTATGTAAAAAATCATCCCGTGACAAATAAGAAAAACTTAAACACCATAACTCAGGCACCAAAAGTATCTACTATGCTTGAGAGGCTTTTTGTTGAGCCTGTGGTTTCGGTCAAACAAATAACCAATACGCCAAAACCGACAGGGCCTGTCACCGTAAAACAGTTGGATAAAATGTTTAAGGAATATACTGGCCTTAACACGGAAGCTTTTATGAGAAAAACAATCACAGAAGTGCTTGATATGGCAGACAAACGCACGGGAGGCCTTGATAAGAATTTTGTTCTTTCATATCTTGATTCTCTTGCAAAAATGGAAAAAGAAGCCTACGAGCAAGATATTAAAGTTGCAAAGAAAGTGACAGGAATTGAAGGAAATGCCGATTTGGATTTCGTTCCCCTGATGTATCAACAGCTTTCAAATGTTATACAAAAAATGAAGAAATAATTTCTTGTAAATTTTTATTATGCTAAAATTTCTTTATGAAGTTTTTGGAAAAATTAAAAGAAAATATTAATCTGAAAGAAAATATTAAGAGTATTTTTTCAGACAAAAAGAGGGCTGCATATTTTTGTGCCCTTGTTTTGGTGGCGCTTTTTGGCGTGTTTTTAAGAATAAATGCATATTTAATGAACTCTTCAATGTGGTATGATGAAGTTTCACTGGCTTTAAATGTGCGCGAAAACGTTTTTCTGCCGCCACTTTTAAACAATCAGTCGGCGCCTTTTTTGTTTTTAATTTTGGCAAAAATTTGTTCATTATTCAGCCACAGCAATTTTTCATACCGCTTTATCCCCTTTGTTTCAGGGCTTGTTTCAATTCCTGTTTTTTATGTTTTTGCTAAAAATTTTATAAAATCAAAGCCGGGGCTTCTTTTGGCCTTATTTATCTTTTGTATAAACTTTAGGCTTATCTATTTTTCAAGAGAATTTAAACCTTATGTACTTGATGTTTTAGTCTTTATGCTTGCCACAGTTTGCTTTTTCAGGCTTTATAACAGTTTTGGCTCCAAAAATATGACAATTTCAAAGTGTGCTCTTTTTGGTACAGGCTTTGCGCTTTTGCCGCTTTTGTCTTTTCCTTCCCTTTTTGTGCTTCCTGTTTGTTTTTTGGCTGCACTTTTAAAAATTAAGGAAAGTTTTAAAAAAGTTTTGGCGTTTTTAGCGCCCTCAATTATCTTTTTACCTGTTTATTATTTTACAGTGCTCTCAAAATATTCAACAAACGAGTATTTGCTTGGATTTTGGAAAAAGGGTTTTATAACACTTAAAACTGTTGGCCCTGTGTTTATGCATATTTTAGATTTTTTCCAAGAGCCTCTGTTTGCAAACCTTGTCTTTATTATAGCAACAATTTTAGGATTCATTATTTGCATAAAACAGGAGAAAAAAACCCGCTTTCTAATCGGGGTTTTGGCCTTTGTGGTCCTTGCTTCTTTTTTGCATAAATATCCGATGAGAGAAAGATTGATACTGTTTTTATACCCAATGTTTCTTATTTTTGTGTTTAAAATTTTCGATATGAAAATTTTTAAAAAAGGGCTTAAAAACACACTGCTTGCGCTTTTAATCTTTATTCTTTCTTTTGGTATGAATATAAAAGCAACGCTCAAGGCGGATTTAGATGAAAATTTTTACTGTATGGAAGCAATTACAGGGCTTTTGAATGTTTTAAAGCACGAGCACAAAGACGGTGAATATATTTTCCCTCTTCCCTGGTCTGATGTTGCATTTATGCACTATAACGAGGTTTACAAATTTCCAAAAAAAGATATAGTGATTTTTAAAGATAACAGATCAAGAGACTATACAAGGCCTTTTTGGGGTGTTCCGAAAGGAAAATATTGGCTCATTTTTACAATCCGTCCGGATAATTATTACAGGCATGTGAGTCTTCAAGAGTGGCTGGAGCGCGATTTTAAGGTGATAAAAATTTATCAGGATCATTCAAGCAGGATGTATTATGCGGAAAAAATCCGTTAAGTTGCGCCTGTCTTGCAGGGTTTGCGCATTCATACTTTTGCTGTCGGTTTGGGTTGCATAAAGTTTATTTTGCAGGTTGTTTATGTTTAACGGGTTTTTAAATATTCGCCGTAAAGGCCGTCAACAAGGACATATCGGCCCAAAGGAACAACTTCACAGTGGTGGGAGAGCGAATCTATAAAACATTTATTTTCGCAAAAGCCGCCTGAAACATAGAGCTTATCGGGGTTTTTGGTAAAATTCCAGGCATTTTGGGCAATTCCTCCGATAAATTTTGAAATTGCAGCCGCAGGTGCTGCGCCTTTTGCAACATCGTCCATAATTTTTTCCAGGCCAAATATTCCGCAGGTTACTGCGTATTTTTCATCTGTTGCCTGAAGCTCTTCTGTTTTTATATCGTAAAATTTTAAAAGCATCTCGATTGTGGCCCCTGTGGCGCTTGCGCAGTTTGTGTTCCAGTCCATATCAGAGAATTTGCCGTCTTTAAATTTTACCCATTTAATGTCTCTCGAGCCTAAATCAAGCACGATGTTTTCTCCGGTAAGGCTGCTTTTTGCGCCCATTGCAAGGGCCACAACCTCGTTTTCATACTTTTTAACATTCTTTAAACCGGCTGAATGCCCCGTTCCTGCTTCAAATTCGATGTTTAAATTTTTTAATTCGGCAGTTGGAATGATTTTATAAGCTTTTTCACCGTTTGAAACGGTTAAAATCTTACTCCAGGTGGTTCCTGCGTCCAGAAAATGTTTTTCTTCGCTGATATTGTTTGTTTTGCTCATATTTTCACCCTACCTCAGCC
>CANSKM010000127.1 GCA_947647475.1 uncultured bacterium | reverse complement strand
CCTGCCACCTCTAATCATAACAACAGAGTGCTCTTGAAGGTTGTGGCCTATCCCAGGGATATAAGAAGTTACTTCAAAACCGTTGGTAAGTCTTACCCTGGCAACTTTTCTAAGTGCTGAGTTCGGTTTTTTAGGTGTAGTTGTATAAACCCTGGTGCAAACGCCTCTTCTTTGCGGGCAGTTTGTAAGCGCCGGAGATTTAGTTTTATCTACGATCTTTTTTCTTTCATTTTTAACTAATTGGTTGATTGTAGGCATAATTTTCCCTTTGTTTGTATTACTTGTTCTATTATTTCACAATAAACAAACCCGAATGTCAAATGATATTTGAAAATTTTAAGCTTTTTTAAAATATTTTTTAAAATTTTTTAAGGATTTTTTTTAAAAAACAGTTTGACTTGAAAGGCTTAGGGGAATATTATAATTGTATGAAAAGTAAAGATATTGTGAGGGCTGAAAATTCCCTCAGGGAATACATCTTAGAAGAATATAGCGACGACCAGCGCGAGCGCGACCGTATAAACCTCTATAAATACAAGGGTTTATCTTTAATCATAGCCTGGGAACCAAACGTGGAGCCAAATTTCAGGGTTCAGATTATGGCGTTTGAAGCAAGTTTTAAAATTGAAGGCGGCCAAAAAATTGAAGGCGGCCTACAGGATAATGATGTCAGCATGATTTCAAAATGGGCAAAACAAAATGTTAACAAAAACCTTTTGATGAGAATTTGGGTAACAGAAGCCCGTGAAAAAAAGGAAGTCCGCCTAAAACCATTTGATATGGTGTAAATTTGCTATAGAATGTTAAGTTTGTAACATTTTCGTTGTAAAAACGGGATTTTGCAAAATTAGTTTTTTCAATTTTTAGGCGTTTTTTTCGCCGAATTTTTTAAGCAAATTGTCTGCAAACTCAGTAAATTCGCCTCTTTTAATGGCATCAGACGCTTGAAACATAAGATTAACAAGGAAATGTATATTGTGAATGCTCAAAAGCATTGCTGTAAAGGTGGCGAATGTAGGCCCTGGTGTGGTTTCTGCAGGTCCAACAGTTACATTTCGGGTCCAAAGGTGAAAAATCAGCCTCAAATTCTTTATTTTTAATGATTTTGTTCCCTTCAAACGTGAAAAAGGTTCCGTGGCGGGCATTCCGCGTAGGCAAAACGCAATCAAACATATCCACACCGGCTTTCACGCCATTCAATAAATCCACAGGCGTGCCAACACCCATTAAATATCGCGGTTTCCCTTCGGGCAGAAGGGGTGCAACCAAATTAACGTAATAATTCTTAATATCAGTGGGTTCCCCGACACTGACACCCCCAATAGCATATCCTACAGCGGATTTCGTCGCAATATAATTAGCCGATTCTCTTCTTAAATCATCAAAAAAGGCTCCTTGAACAATTGGAAACAAGGCCTGGCGCGGGTTTTGGTGCGCCTGAATACATCTGTCAAGCCACCTGTGAGTTCGCTCCATTGCAGCTTTCGCCTCGTCATAGCTGCAAGGATAAGGCGCGCATTCGTCAAAAGCCATAATAATATCCGCACCCAAATCATTCTGAATTTGCATGGAAATTTCGGGCGAAATGAAGTGTTTGGAGCCATTTTTGGGGTCGGTAAAATGAACTCCGTCTTCTGTAATTTTTCTTAATTTTGCAAGAGAGAAAACCTGAAAACCGCCTGAATCAGTGAGCATGGGCTTGTGCCAATTCATCCAGGAATGGAGCCCCCCTGCCTGCTTTACAAGAGCAGTGCCGGGTTTTAAATACATGTGATAAGAATTTGCAAGAATAATCTGAGCGCCTGTTTCCAAAAGCTGTCTGTTATCAAGCATTTTCACTGCAGAATTTGTCCCAACCGGCATAAAAACAGGTGTTTTAATGAGCCCATGGGGGGTGAAAAACTCACCGCAGCGCGCATTTGACCCTTTATCTTTTGCGGTCACTTTGAAGGAAAAAAATCCCTTATTCAATTGCGGAACTTCATTTGATAAAATTTCAGGCATGGGCTAAAATTAAGCCCCCATAACGATTTCAAGCATTGTTTTATAATTATCGCAAATTTCATTCTCTGAAAACCAAAGTGCCATCTCTCTTTTGGCAGATTCAGGACAATCTGAAGCATGGACTGCATTATATTCTTTTACGGTGCAAAAATCGGCCCTAATTGAACCCACATCGGCCTCATCAGGATTGGTTTTCCCCACAATATGACGAACACCCAAAATTGCATTTTCGCCTTCTAAAATCATGGCTAAAACCGGCCCTGAAGTTATATACTCAAGCAAAGGAGCATAAAAAGGTTTGCCAACATGCTCTGCATAATGTTTTTCAGCTAATTCTAAAGAAACATTTGTGAGCTTCATTGCGATAATTTTATACCCCTTATCTTCAAAGCGGGAGAGGATTTTACCCATTAAACCCCTTTTAACCGAATCAGGTTTTAAGGCCACAAATGTTCTTTCCATAATACTTTTCCTTATAAAAACTTCAACTTCAAATATTATACACTAAACCTGGCAGTGGGTTAAAATTTGGTAAAGTTTTTAAAATTTTCTTAATGAAATGTTTCCTTTTTTAATAATTTTTAATATGATAAAAAAAGATAAGACTTGAGGAAGATTTTAAATCTAAGTATGTATTCTATGGGGTATTCTAACAGCTACTCTGGCAGCTTTTCCGGAAGTTATTCTTCCATTGGAAGCAAGCAGCAGTCATATGAAAAAAATTTTTCAACAGCAGGAAATGAGGCTTTTGAAAACATAAGCCTGCAGAGCCTTTTTAGAAAAAGCAGAATTTCTGCCAAACAAAAAGAGGTGGCAAATAACTATGCCATTATAAAAAAGATTTTCAGCTTTTCTGCGGTAAATTCAAGAATATCAAACTCTGAAGGTGCACTTTTAAAGCAATATGGCCTGAAGCCTTTGGAAGAAACAACCGCAGGGACAATGTTTCGTGAGCTTGAAATGCTTATAGACTGGACAAACAACGGAGATGCAATTAACAGACAGCATTCCGACAAAATTTTTGAAATCCGTGTAAAGGAATTAAAATTTTTACAGGCGAATAATTCGCTTTTATCAATGGGCGAGCTTTATAACGGCTATACAATTTTAGAAAAATATATAGAATACCTTGTAAGCTAAACTCTTAAAAAGATTATTCGTTTTCCTCGCCAAGCGTTTCTATGGTATCAATTTCACCGTCTGAATCATAATCATAGGAAATTGTATAATTACCATCTTCGCCAAGAGTAACAATAATTTCAGGGTGTTTGTCTCCATCTATATCAAGAGAAGCAGAGGAAAATGCGCCCTCCAAAAATTCATACCCCACAACCGAATCCGGCCCAAGGATGGAATCACTCCAGTTTTTAATTTCAAAAGGATTTTTTGTCTGGTCTATTGAATATTCAAGGTGGCCATAATCGTCCCCAAAGGCATCACCGCCCATAGCATATTTGTTTATAAAGCGGATTGCAACCCGTTTTGGATTATCCCTAAAGGCTTCCATTGCATTTCGCTGGGCAAGCGCCGCATTAGCGGAATTGTACCCTTGCACCCCGCCAGAAGCAAGACCGAGGGCTGCAAGAAGCCCCATAATAACTTTAAAAATTTTGCCGCCGAAGCCTTTACGCCTTGGCCTTGAAGAACTTTCTTCATCTTCATCCTCTTCCCGTCTTCTTCCAAAAGACACTGAATCGGTTCTGTTTTGAAGCTTTGGAGAAAAATTGTTTTTCTTTGCTAAAATCAAGGCAGGGCCTGCATTTTGAAGGTTTGAAGATATATTTAAAACTTGCATAAAATTCCTTTCGAAGCGTTGGATTTTAGTTTTAAAAAACACAGGAAAGAAAATTTTTGCGCATCACAAAACCGTGCTGCAGATTTTCATCTTAAAAAGCACAAAGTTTTACATCTTTATTACAAAGGCCTATTCAGCCTGTTTTTGCACAGGGGCCTTCTTTTCAAATACAAACTCTTTTCCTGCCTTGTTTTTTAAGATGAGCTTGTCTTCCTGAGTTTTAATTTCAAGAGAACCTGTAATATCCCTTAAATATTCATTTTCAGCATCCATAACCTCTGTTGGGCCGGCCATTTTGGTTGATGCGGGGGCATTAAACTTTATGCTTCTTGCGCCAAGCGTATAATTTCCAAAATAATAGTTTAAAACCTGGCCAAAATAGCGGTTTTCATCCTTTGCAAAGCCCAAAGTAATCTCTTCTGCTGCATAAGGGGATTTTGTTAAAATATATTCATTTCCCTTAATATCATCTGCGCCTGTGCAAGCGGCAAGTGATAAAAATGCAAATACTGAACAAAACAATTTATCCATTTTTTAAATTTCCTTCTTTTTTTCTAATTCTTTATTACTACACTAAAAAAACCTGTAACAAAAGAGTTTTCAAAGCTTTTGATATGGCTCTTTATGTGTTAAAGTTTATGTATTAAATCTGAAAAGCATAATGTCTCCGTCCTGAACGACATATTCTTTCCCCTCAAGGCGCGCTAAGCCCTTTTCCCTTGCGGCAGCCCAGCTTCCTGAATTTATAAAATCATCATAAGAGACAACTTCAGCTTTAATAAAGCCTTTTTCAAAATCCGTGTGGATGACACCTGCTGCAGCAGGGGCTTTTGTGCCTTTTGTAATGGTCCATGCGCGAACTTCTTTTTCACCGGCTGTAATGTAGGTTTGCAAGTTTAAAATGTCGTATGCGGATTTTATCATTTTATCGATGCCTGAAGTTTGAACACCCAGCTCTTTAAGATAATTTTCAGCTTCATCTTTTCCTAAAGAAACAAGCTCTGCTTCAATTTGAGCACAAATCATCACAACTTCTGCCCCTTGACGCGCTGCATATTCTTTTACGCGGTTAACATA
>CANSKM010000126.1 GCA_947647475.1 uncultured bacterium | reverse complement strand
GGCATGGGCTCTGATATAAAAATCGTAACGGAAATTGTAAACAAGCCCACTTTGCCTGTAATTATAAACAGTGCAGATATTTCATCCAAAACGACTGACCTGAATGCCTTTGTTGAGGGGCTTTCGCAGTTTGCAAGGGCCCAAAAATCGACAGATCCAACTGCAAAGCAGGCAATGGTGCTTTCTCCGACTGATTTTGAAATCAAAAAAGGAACTTTTAAGGCGGATGAAATTCACTATAACAACATAAAGGCACAAAATTTTAAAGGAAACTTTAAACATACAAAAGAGGGCGCGTTTGTTTTCAGTGATGTTATTTTTGATATTGCAGGCGGCAAGGTTAAGACAGATGGTAGTTATGAATTTGACACAACTAAATTCGCAATAAGCTCTGAAATTAAAGATTGTGATGCAAATACCCTTGTAACGGATATTTTAGGCACAAAGAACCAAATTTACGGCAAAACAAACGGCAAAATTTCAATGACGGGCCGTGAATTAAACACGGCAGGCGGCATAAACAAAGTTCAGGCCAATGTTGATTTTGCAATTTATGACGGGAAAATGCCAAAGCTTGGTTCGCTTGAATATCTTTTAAGGGCAGGAAACCTCTTAAAAAGCGGGCTTATGGGCTTTACCATAAACAACGTTATTGAAGTTTTAATTCCTTACAAAACAGGCGAATTCAAGAAAATTTCGGGCGATTTCATTGTTGAAAACGGCAAAGTTGATAAAATGAATATTTACTCAAAAGGAGACAACCTGAGTATTTACACAAGCGGAAACTATGACATCGCAACAAATGTCGGAGATTTTGAAGTATTGGGCAAACTTTCAACCAAAATTTCAAACCTTCTTGGGCCTGTCGGAAATGCTTCCGTAAACTCGCTTGTAAATTTCTTTGCGGGGGATAAATTAAACAAAAATTCAAAAGAAGATTTGGTTCAAAACGTGGAAAAAATTCCTGATATTTCAAATTCTACAGGAGATTTCAGGCTTTTTGCGGTTAAAATATTAGGAGACTTGAACGCGGACAGTTTTGTAAAGAGTTTCAATTGGCTGAATTAGCCTGTTGGTCTGAGTTTAGGGTACTATCCTGTTGTTGCTTGCACATGTTTTAAAATGCATATAAAATAGGAAAAAGATTAGATTTGGGGTTTTGCTTCAAAGAGAGGACTAAATAAGGGATTTACGTGAGGATTTTTATATGAAAAAACTTTTGGTTTTTCTTGCAGTATTGTTTGTAAGCGTGATTTCAAGCGCTTGTATAAATAATTTTGCAATTCAGGAATTAAACACAAAAGCAAAAGAATATCTGGACAAGGGTGATTATGATGAAGCCATAAAAAGGCTTGAATCCAGCGTGGATTTAGACGGTTCCGTATATGAGGCAAGATACAACCTTGCTGTTGCATATACTCACAAAGAAGAGTTTGCAAAAGCTGTGGGGCAATTGAATGAAGCCATAAAATTGAATCCTTCAAGCCCTGATGCTTATTATACTTTAGGTGTTGCTCTTGAAGGCGAAGCGTATAAAAAGCTTGAATTAATTAAAGATGAAGACCTGGAGGGGGTTGAAAACGAAGATAAAGAGGTGCTTACCCCCGAAAAGCAGGCGGATGAAAATGCTAAAAATGCTGAATTTGCGGCTAAAAAACTGGATGAAGCAATAAAGGCTTATAAAAAATATTTGGATGTTTCAAAGGAAGCAAAGGATAAAGATACAATAGAAGACCATATTAAAGAGCTTGAAGTAGAAAAGGAAGAGTGCTTTAAATATATGGCGCAAAGCGCTATGGAGCCTGCAGAGGCGCAAAGATAGGGCGTTTTAGGGTGTCTTTTGTATTTCAGGCGCCAAATTCGGGCGTTGCTTTTAGTGTTTTTGGCTGCGATATAAGATATTACGGCATTATGCTTTTTTTGGGGATGATTGCAGGGATTTTGACCACTTGCTTTATTTCAAAAAAGTATTATAAAACAGTGGACTTAGACCTTTTAACGGATTTTTTCCCGTTTTTGATTATCTTTTCAATAATTTGTGCCCGTTTATATTACGTTTTGTTAAGCCTTGATTATTATTTAAAATATAAAGGAGAAATTTTTGCAATCTGGCATGGCGGAATTGCAATCCACGGGGCGATTTTGGGCGGAATACTTGCAGGGGTTATTTTCTTTAAAGGAATAAAGAAAACACCTCTTTTGCCTTATGCAGACGTTGTTTCGTATGGTTTAGCAATCGGCCAAGCAATCGGCAGATGGGGGAATTTCTTTAACCAGGAGGCTTTTGGTCGTCCTTGTAATTTGCCTTGGAAGCTTTATATAGAACCGGCCAAAAGACCCATAGAATATGCCTTTCAAAGCTATTTTCACCCGACATTTTTGTATGAATCATTATGGGATATTTTGATATTTTTTGCACTCTTTTTTGTGGTGCGGAAAGCTGCTTTAAAATTCCTTACAAAAGCAGACGGTGTAATATTTTTCAGCTATCTTGCCCTCTATTCTTTTGGAAGGATTTTTATTGAAAATTTAAGAGTAGATAGCGTTTTGAATATTTTTGGAGTCCCTTTTGCGCTTGTTATCAGTGTTTTAGTGTTTTTAATATCTTTCGTTGTGCTTGGGTGGATAGTTTTAAGGAATAAAAAACCTGCAAACAATTGATATTTGCAGGTTTTGGTTTGTCTTTTTTGTTAATTTGCTAATTGGTCTTTTATGAACCAAAACACCTTTTTAGTGCTCTATCATTGATTTTCCGGTCATTTCAGCAGGCTGTTTAATTCCTGTTAAATCAAGCACTGTCGGCGCAATGTCGCACAGGGCGCCGGTTTTACGCAAATTGTATTTTTTATTGTCAACAATGATAAACGGCACAACGTTTGTTGTGTGGGCGGTTTGGGGTGCTTTTGTTTCCTCATTGTACATCCACTCTGCGTTTCCGTGGTCTGCTGTGATAATCATCTTAACCCCTTTAGCCAAGGCTTTTTTGGCGATTTTTCCGACACATTCATCAACAGCTTCACAAGCCTTAACTGCAGCATCCATCACCCCTGTATGCCCTACCATATCAGGGTTTGCAAAGTTTACAAGGATGAAACCGTAGTCTTCATTGTCTAAAGCCTCTAAAACATTGTCACAAACTTCATAAGCGCTCATTTCGGGCTTCATATCATAGGTTGCAACCTTTGGAGAGGCTACAAGCTTTCTGGTTTCAAGCTTTCCGGGCTCTTCAACTCCGCCGTTAAAGAAAAATGTAATATGTGCGTATTTTTCCGTTTCCGCGGTTCTGAATTGCTTAACATTATTGTCGTCAAACACTTGTCCCAGAATGTTTTTCAGGTGCTGCGGTTTGAATGCAACAGCAAGGTCAAAACTTTCGTCATATTGGGTCATACACACGTAGAACAAGTCTTTGAGGACTTTCTTTCTCTCAAAGCCATCAAAATCACTGAATGTTAACGCTTTTGAAATCTCTCTTGCCCTGTCCGGTCTGTAATTGAAGAATATCACAGAATCTCCGTCGGAAATTCTCTCGCCGCCAATTACCGTAGGCTCAACAAATTCGTCGCTTACATCCTTTTTGTACGACTCTTTTATAGCATCCAAAGCATTTTTGGCCTTATTACCTTCGCCTAAAACAAGACAATCATAGGCTTTCGACACTCTGTCCCACCTTGTATCCCTGTCCATAGCATAGTATCGACCTATTACACTTGCAACAGGGGGTAAATTTTTGGATTTTAACATCTCTTCCACTTGTGCCACAAAGGTTTCGGCACTCCTTGGGGGTGTGTCACGCCCGTCTAGGAAGGTATGCACGTAAACACGTTTCACTGAATTGTCCGCTGCGAGCTTAATTAGAGCCTCTAAATGTTTCATGGAACTGTGCACACCGCCCGAAGATGTGAGCCCCATTATGTGTAAAGCCCCGCCTGTGGCCTTTATGTGGTCTATTGCACGCTTGAATTCCTCATTCTGAAAGAATTCTCCCTCATCAATAGATTTATTAATCCTTGTAAGTTCTTGATACACAACTCTTCCGGCTCCTATGTTCAAATGGCCGACTTCGGAATTTCCCATCTGACCCTCCGGTAGTCCGACATTCAGCCCGTCGGCATGAATTGTTGTGTGAGACATATTTGTCATAAAATCGTCATAATTCGGTGTATGAGCGGTTTCAACGGCGTTAAAATTTTTGTTTTCAGAAATTCCCCAACCGTCCAAAATGCACAATAATACTCTGTTTTGGCTCATTTTATTTCTCCGTCCTTTTTTTAATTGCTAAAGCTTCTAATGCTTATTTATATAGCCAATATATCACAAAAATGCTAGAATTATATTATGCAAGAGCATGTTGTACAAACAAATAATAAGGTTTTTAAAAATCTTGAAAATGCCCGCAGCGACAGCCTTTTGAAGGAAGCTTTGGGGGTTATAAATCCTTATGTCCGAAATTCCTCACTTGAATCTGAAGCAGCCATTACTCAAAAACAGATTGAAATCTTAGAGGATGCAATCAGGCGCTATGAGCGCCTTGAGGATGTTAGAAAATTTTCCGCTATTGCTCTTGATGATATTGAAACCGTGACAGAAGAAGAAATTCAAAGGGCAGTTGAGCTTGAAAACCTTGTCTCTATTGAAGATGAGAGGGCTGTTTTAAATTTAATCCAAAATGAAGGATTTTTGCGTGACCTTGAAAGTGCTGATTTTACGGAGATTTTAGCTTCTTGTGGGGAAAATTCCTCTGAAAATTCTCTAAATTTTGATGATGAAAAAAATGAGGATTTTTCCGATTTTGACTTTTAAATTCATCAATTTTCTCCAAGCAAGTTTACAAAACTTTACAAAATCCGTTAAAAAATTTTGGTACTTAAAAATTTTAAGAAGGAAGTATTATAGGGTCGGAAAGTGTAGCTGTTGCGGCA
>CANSKM010000125.1 GCA_947647475.1 uncultured bacterium | reverse complement strand
TAAATGCTCTGTCAAAGCCTGAATTAATCGCCGTAAAGAGGCTCCTTCCTTCTTTCAGCTCTTCTTTTGTCCTCTCAAATATCAAAATATTCGCGTCAACCGCCATACCTATACTTAAAATGAAACCTGCAATACCTGCAAGGGTTAATGTTACAGGGATTATTTTAAATATTGCAAAAACAATAACGCTATAGATGCAAAGTGCGACACAGGCAACAACTCCGGGTAATCTGTAATATAAAACCATAAATATCATAACCAAAGAAAGACCGATAAGCCCTGCAAACTTTGATTTTGCGATACTATCCGCGCCAAGTGTCGGCCCTATTGAGTTTTCTTCAATGATTTCAGCGCCCACAGGCAAAGCGCCTGCATTCAATAAATCTACCATCTCTTTTGCCTGTTTATATTCAAAGCCGTCTCCGCCGCCTGTAATTTGTGCGTTTCCGCCTGTGATTTCTTCGTTAATCCTTGGTGCGGATTGTAATTTTCCGTTAAAGAAAATTGCCATCGGCTGGCCTACAAGCCTTCTTGTAAGGTTTCCGAATTTTTTAGCCCCATCGGGGTTAAATTCAAGTGACACAATCCATTCGCCTGCCTGGGAAGTTGAAACTGAAGATTTCTTTAAATCTTTACCTGTAAGGCCTGTAGATTTCCAAAGCTGGTTTCCTTCTTTATCGGTGCCATCCGGCTCTTTAAATTCAAGCTCTGCGGTTTCGCCCAAAAATTCTTTAGCTTTTGCTGTGTCTGAAATATTTGGAATTTCAATTAAAAGTCTGTTTTCGCCCACTTTTTGCACAACCGTTTCGCCTACACCAAGCGCATTTACACGGTTTTCAATCGCATATTGCAAACTGTCCATAATTTCAGGTGTAATTTTTTTCACGGCTTCAGAGGTTTGCGCTTCAAGCATGAGCCTTGAACCGCCAACTAAATCCAAACCAAGTGAAGTTGGTTTAATTTTAATTACAAAAAGGGAGGCTATAACTATTATTACAATTGCCCAAAAGAGAATGATTTTGTTTTTCATTTATTAAATTCCCGTACTACTTTTATATTTCTTCTTTCATATTCTAACAAAAAAACAAAATCAAGTTAAGTAAATATGAAAAATAGCTACACTTGGCTAAGACTTTTTAAAAAACACAACAAAACAAAAGACACCTTTTTAGGTGTCTTAAATTTTTTCCCTCACTCTTTGCAAAAGTCTAGTAGCCTTTGCTTTAAATCTTTTTAATTGTTAATAAATCTTTAATTCTCATTCCTCTTTTTCAAAATTCCGTAACTTCCCGTGGTAAATACCCGTAAAGCTTGAGCCATCACTCCTTTCAGCTCTTTTAAATTAATGCATTTCCTTGACTTGACTTTATTAAATATCAACAACACATGCCAATCAAGCAAATTTTGGTTAAATTTTTTTTACAATTGACCATGCCCCTTGAGCCTGCAAAAGAAATTTGAATTTACATTTAGTTACTTAATATTCTTCATATTTTTGCATATTGTTAAAAAATTGGCCCTGATACTATTTACGGTGTATTATTTTTTTGTTATGCAAAATAACGATACTATGAACAATACTATAATTTATATAAAGTTTAAAAATATATTCGCCGCTGCATTTTTATTTGTATCATTACTGTTAAATGCGCTGCTGCCTTCGTTTGCGGATACTTCCTTAAAAATCACGGGGCTTACTTTTGATAACTCCGATAACGTTGTCCTTGTGAATTCAACAGGAAAAATTAACACAACCAAAAACGAAAGCGCGGAAGATATTAATTATACATATAATGAAATTTCAAAAGGCTTTTTAAAAGACCCGAACAGGGCCTATGTTGATATTACAAACGCAACCCTGACATCCGGCACAAGAAATTATGAACTGAAAAATTCAATCTTTCAAAGTGTCAGAATGTCTCAATTTTCAGTTAACCCAAACGTTGTAAGAATTGTTTTTACATACGATAAAACCGCATCATTCAACGATTTTAACGTTATGTCAAACGACAAGGCAATTGCAATAAGATATACAAAAAAACTGAATGAAGCAAAACTGAAACAGGTTGCATATTCAAACACAGGAGATGAAGGCAGGGTAACATTTTTTGAAAACACGACATCAGCCCTTGTTTTAAACCCTATTGTTCCGGTTAATTCTACTGCAGCTGCTTCTTCAAATGAATCCGAAAATTCTGCAGAGCTTAACAAAATGTTTGATAAAAACAATGAAAAAATGAATGGGGAAGAAAAAGAATATCACTTAAAATCAAAGTTTTATATAAGCTCCGTTCAGCAGAGCACAAACGGGATAATGATTAAAGGAGAAGGCTTTGTAAGCTTAAAGCCGGCATTTTTTCTTGAAAATCCAAACAGAATGGTAATCGACCTTGATGATACCGTGCTTGCAAAAAACCTCAGCAACAAAGCATTCCCGATTGGAAACGCACAGACAGAAGCTGACGGGACAATTAAACCAAGAGAAATTTTAAGGCTCGGGCAAAATTCTACAAGCGTTGCAAGGATTGTAATTCAGGGAAATGAGGCCAAAAACTACAGGGTTGTAATCTCGCCCGATCTTCAAAATATCTACATTGCAAAAAGGTCTGATGTTATAAATACAAAAATAACAGAAACTGAAAGTACGATAAAATCCGTTCTTTTTGAAAAAGGGGCATATGCTGACACTCTTGAATTCAATTTCACGGCTCCTGTTGCATTTTCTGCCTTTGAAGAAAATAAAAATTTATATCTTGATTTCAATAACGTTTCAAACGTTGAAGAAAGTATAATTGAAGAAATAAAAAAACACTATGAAACGGCTCAAACCGTTAGAATTGCGCTTGATAAATTCCGCGTTGTCTTGCCCTTAAAAGAAGAAACTTTAAATATTCAGGTGAAAGTCACTCCGGATTCAAAAACAATTCAGGCCGTGTTTAAACACGAACAGCAAAAGGTTGAAAGTATTTCTAAAAAGAAAGAAAAAGAACTTTCAATTTCAAACCTTTATAAGGTTGTAATTGATGCAGGGCACGGCGGAAACGACGTTGGTGCAACAAGAGAAGGGATTTATGAGAAAAACATTACCCTTTCAATTGCAAAAATGGTAGAAAAAAATCTTGGCTCAAAAGGGGTGCAGACAACGATGACCCTCGAGAAAGATAAGACAGTGTCTTTGCAGGAAAGATGCGACATTTCAAACGAAACAAGACCGGATTTATTTGTAAGTATTCACGTAAATTCAAGTGTAAACGATGCGATTTATGGGGTTGAAACTCACTGGTGGAAACAGGATAGCGTAGTATACGCGGAAACCGTGCACAAACATTTAAGCAAAAACTTTAACAAGTGGAAAACAAAAGACCGCGGTTTGTTTAAGTCTCAGTTTTATGTTATAAATCATACTGAGGCGCCTGCAATTCTTGTAGAAATCGGGTTTATTTCAAATGCGGATGAGAGAGCTGCAATCATCACCCAAAAAAGACAGTCTGAAATTGCAAAAGCAATAACGGATGGGATTATGGAATATTTAAAAAACAAAGGGGCAAAAAAAGAGTAATGATAGGATTATTTGATTCCGGAGTTGGCGGCCTGTCTGTTTTAAGGGCAATTGTTCAAAGCGGCATAAACGATGATTTTATCTACTTTGGAGACACAAAAAATGTACCCTACGGGACAAAAAACAAAGAACAAATTTTATCTTACACAAGAGAAATTATGCAGTTTTTTGTTCAAAAAGGCGTAGATTGTGCAGTTATGGCCTGTAACACAAGCTCTGCCCTTGTCTTTGAAGAACTTCGCCGTGAATTTTCGGACAAAATAAAAATTTACCCTTTAATTCAAAGTGTTGCACCGTTTTTTAAAGACGAAAAAGAAACAATAGGCGTTATGGCAACAAGCGCCACAGTGAAAAGCTTTGCCTACACAAGAGAAATTAAAAAATTAAACAAAGAGGCTGATGTCATTGAGCTTGAGTGCCAGGAATTTGTTAAAATCGTTGAAAACAGGCTCTATGACAAAAAAGAAGCGGCTGAATACATCAAAAGCAAGGCTGAATATTTAAAAAATGCAGGCTGCAAAAAGGCTATTTTAGGCTGCACCCATTTTCCTTATTTAGTGCCGGTTTTATCTAAATTTGCACCTGAAATTGAATTTATTGACCCTGCAAAATACTTGACAGATGTCATTAAGGAAGGTCTAAAAGAAAGCCTTGGGGCTCATTTGGGCGCAAAGAAAACGTTTTCCACCTTTAAATTTTACGTATCATCCGCCCCTGAAGAATTCAAAAAAAGCGGCTCAATTTTCTTTGACATAAAAGACGATGTTCTCCTTGCCGACTTTGCAAAGTGTTAATATTTATTTAACCCTCATCGTCATTGCAAACTTCAAGCTGAAAATAAATATATTAAGACGGGGTGCCAATGGCAAACCCCGTCTTTTGGCTTATACGGGCTAAAATTACATAACATCCCAAATTCATCTTGGTTTCCTTGCTATGTGTAAGAGCCCGACACCAACATTTATATTTTGCCCTGCCTTGGCCTATTTCTCATCCCCCAAAAGCGTAATATTAAAATACCCTCAAATGTTCTCTTAAAACGTTTCATAAAAAATTACCGCAGCCAAAATATTAACTTTTGTAACATAAAATGTAACTTGTGAAATTTTTATTTCCCAAATGTTTTTATTTAATTGTAGGAGTTTAATAAAGTAAAATAAAAAAGGCAAAAAATGAGCGTAAATTTTAATCCAAACTTACTGACACAGATGGGCCAAAATAATTTCCAAACACAAAAGGTCGGCTTTGGCGGCTTACAGCAGGGCGGAAGCCTTGGCGGCGGAAAGAAAATCGGCGGCGGCGAAAATTTCTTTGCAAAAGAAATGGCCGAAGTAAGCAACATTGGAGCCGAAAAACGTGCAGGTTTTGAAAACGGCGTTGGCGGAACAAACCACGCCACTGAAACCACCGGAAA
>CANSKM010000124.1 GCA_947647475.1 uncultured bacterium | reverse complement strand
GTCTAATTCAGAGCCAAAAGGGTAAAAAAGCATAATGTGTTTTGCGTTTTTGCTTTGAATGATTTTATTCAGTTTGTCGGAGATTTTTTTTGAAACCTTACAAAGAAAGCCCTCGTTAAAAAGGGCATCTCTTTTTTCTTTATAAATTTTTCTTAATTCTTTTTTGTCTTTTTTATTGTTCATGGTGAAGTTTAATCGGTACTGTTAAATATGCCTTTTGCAAAATGTTCATAATTGGCATTTCTACCTTATTTTCTTTTTTTGTTGGCTCTTTTTCTTCCTTTTGCGGCATATTGTAAGAATACAAGTATGTGGTTAATTCTTCGCTGAACATAAAATAAAACCTTCTATAATTTTTCCCGTATATCTTATAAAAAGGAATTTATCTGTTCAAATTGCGCGCAGTGCCGTATTCTTTACAAAGCTTAACAATTTATGGCAGAACTTTTGTTTTGCTTTATCAGCCCGGAGGCCATTTTAAAGGACGGCCCGAAATTATATGAAGATGAATGTGGAAAACTTCCTGGCCTGCTTCTTTTCCTGTGTTAATTACGGTTCTGTAATCTGTAATATTCAGTTTTTTGCAAATTTCTTTAACGGATTCCAAAAGTTCACCCGCAAGGTCTTTATCATAAAGGTCATTCAGGCTTTCGATGTGTTTTTTCGGGATTACAAGAATGTGCACCGGGGCCTGGGGGTTTATGTCGTTAAAGGCTACGATGTTTTCTGTTTCATACACAAAGTTGCTTGGAATTTCTTTGTTTGCAATTTTACAAAAAATACAATCGCTCATAAAATTTCCTTAATACTTTTAATGTAATTATATTAGCATTTTTTGTAACTTTTGTGTCAAATTTTAAGCATATATGTATAATATTGTTATGAAGAAGAAAATTTTAACCCTGTTTTTGTGTTTAATATATGTTTTCCTTCCGGCCTCTGCAGATTCCCTTAAAGGGGGAATTGAACAGACGGATATGAAGGAAAATGTTAACAAAGAACTTTTCACGGGCGAAATTGATATGCTTGATGAAAAAGATACGATTAAAATGACTGTATCCCAGGTGTTAAACGGAACATTCACAGAAGAAGGGGATGAATTTTTCGCAGAAATCACAGAAGACGTTCTTGGCGGGAAAAGAAACAAGGGAATAATTGTTCCAAAAGGAAGCATTGTCCATGGGTATGTTAGCGCCATTGAAGACCCTAAAAACCTTGGACGGGACGGATATATCGTTACCGTGTTTGATTATCTTGTAACACCCGATGGCAGGCAAATTCCAATCCAGGCAAGTCTTTCTACAAAAGAAAATGTCGTAAAGGGGGCCGTTAAAACTGCGGCAAAACATGTTGGGGTTGCAACGGCAGGCGGTGTTGTAGGCGGTTTTTTTGCTTTAAATATGCTCGGGCTTGAAGCAGCCATTGCATCTCACGGTATGACCCTTGCAGGCGGCGCTGCGGTTGGCGGGGCGGTTGGCCTTGTGAGCTCTATGATGAGTAAGGGGAAAAATGTAAACATAAAACCGGGCGACGAGCTTAAAATTAAAATGGTCACCGATATTCAAATTCCTGTTATGTCAAAAGAGGCTTTCCGCGAGGAAGACATTGAATATGAAGGGCTTGATGTCACAATAAACCGCGTTGCTTTTGAAAAGGACCCTTTTGATGAAGAAGATGTAATTACGCTTGACCTTAAAATAAGCAATATGTCTGATAAAATGTTTTATGCTTTTGACATTGCGCTTATGAATGAAATTAAAAATGTTTTCTATCCTTCTCCTTTTGGGGATACGTCTTTGTGGTTTAAAAAAATAAACACAGGTGATGTTATTATAGGAAAACTTTCTTTTGTAATAAATGACAAAAAACATAAACACTGGCTTGTTTTCTATGACAGAGCCACAAGGAAACCCGTTGCAAAATATTCTATAGATAATATCATCGTTGATAACAAAACAAATGAAAAGGTAAAGAAAAGTAAAAAGGGCAAAGAGAAACAAAAAGCTTAGGGCAATAAGTTTTGTTTAAATGTTTTTATAATAATATAGGAATTCTTATATTAGGAACATTTAGACAAAAATGACAAATCTTGGGACACAATTTTTGCAAAACGCTGCCCAAAACGCGCAATATGGCGCGCAGGGCACTTATGTGTCTCAAAACTATCCTCAAACAGGAACGGGAATTCAGCCAAAAGCGCAAGCCTCAATGCAAAAAAGCGATTTATTGCAAAAGTATCTTGCAAAGACAAACAGTGCAAACTCTGCAAACCAGGGAAATACTTATGCAACAGCGCAAGGCGGAATACAGAATATGCCTTGGAATATTCAGCAGGGCTTGCAAAATACGGCCACAAAAACCACGTCTGCAAACCAAGCTTATATTCCATCGAGCACGATGCAAATCCCAAGTGTTCTTGAGGGTGGTCCCGGGACTGATACATTTGAGGACCCGAAAAAAATTAAAAAGGCAAAAATTGCAGCATTTTCTTTAGCAGGTCTTGTTCTTGGAACATTAATCGCGATTTTGGGCGCAACAAAATCCGGCAGAAATGCTTCAAAAGCTCTTTCAAACTTTGTTACAACCAATTTGAAAACATTCTTTGCGGATTTTTCAAAAAAACACGACAGTGAATGGGCGGATAAAATTTATAAAAACATTCATAAATTAAGTGTGGAATCAGGCAATGCTTCAGGCGGGCTTGAAAACATTACAAACGGAAAAGATGTTTTATGCAGAAATATTGCAGAAAACCTTTCAGGTGTTACGGCAGACGGCAAAGTGCTTCCTGAATCTTCAAATAAAATTGTTCAATTTGTAAGAAACACGTTTGGCAAGGTTTTTGGCCTGTATCATAAGCTTGATAACAAGACAACAGGTTTTTACAAAGGAAGAGTTGAAGGCTCTACCATAAAAAGATACTCAGGCGCACTTGAAAGTTTTGATGATGTTCAAAAGCTTATTTCAAAAGCGCTTTCAGACCTTCAAAATTCACCGAATGCAAATAAAATCGTTGTAATTAACGGCAAGGAAATGAAGGCTTGTGATATCATCCCTGAAGTTGAAAAAATGCTTCAAAACATTAAAGAAAACCTGGATAATTCATTCTCTGCAGATAAAATTAAAGAAAGACTGGTTGCCTTGAATGCCTTTATGACAGATGACGGCACGGGAAGAAGCTTGAGCCAAAAAACAACGGAAGGCTTTGTTGAAAACATTAAAGGCAAAAGAATTAAATCCCTTTTTGCAAGGCCTGTTGCGGGAAATATTTTAAAGGACAAAAAGGCAGAACACACAGGGCTCATTGGCGGCTTCAGGCGGCAGATTACAAATAATCTTAATTCTGTTATAGGCCAGGATAAGGAAATTGTTGCAGAACTTAGAAGATATGTTAACCCTGATGATGTTGAAAGCGTTAGAAAACTGGATGATATTATAAAAACCCTTGGCAAGCTCAAAAAAGCAAACCTTGATACAACAACCGCTTCAAAAGAAGCTGTGAATACAATTTTTAGCAAACTGGATGATTTGCAGCAGAGCGTTTCAACTTTCTCTTCAAACGGCAAGGCGGATGATGTTGCGGGAAATTCTGTTGAAAAGATTATCCGAACAATTGAAAATGTTAAAGGTTCAATTCAAAATATTCAAACAGGCGAAGCTGAAGATGTGATGAGCATTTTAAGGCAAATTTTAGAACCTGAAACTTATGTGGATGTTGTAAAACCCGGCATGAAACGTTTCCGTGGGGAACTAAACAGAGCCTGCGCGCTTGAGATGAACGATACCTTTGATAAATTAAGGGATGTAAACTGTGGCTCTGCGCCAACGGATATCGGCGGTATAATATTATCCACGGCTCTTTTGGGACTATATACAGCACAGGCCGATGATGCCGATGAAAGAGTGGGCGTTGCACTTACAACGGGAATTCCGATATTGTCAACAATGGGAACCTGTTTGTTTGCTGCTGTGAACCAAATTAGCGGCAAAAAAGCGCTACTTTTGGGCGGCGCTGTTGCCTTTACGACAAAAACAATTTGTGATGGCTTAAATAGGCTGTATAGAAAGCATAAAGGCCTTGATGAAAACGCTAAGCCTTCAATTGTTACAATCGATGATTATATTAACGATTATATTAACCCTTATGTAAACAAGTTTGAACAGGTGTTTTTTGAACCTGTAAATTCAAACACACAGCAAGGGGTGCAGCAGATGGCGCAGAATAATATGCAGTAGATGTAAGTTTAAAATATAAAAACACCTCCTTTGTTGCTTTTTAAAAGGAGGTGTTTTTTAAAATGTTTTAGTTAATTATTCTTCAACAAGGATTACAGAAACAGGGCAAGCATCTGCTGCTTCTTTAACGCAATCTTCGTTTCCGCTAACACTTGCTTCGTTAACTGTTGCAACATCTTCTACTTTGAATACATCCGGGCAGAAAGATTCGCAAGCGCCGCAAGCTATACAACCTTCTTCGATTTTAACTTTCATAAAAATATCTCCTTAACAATTTGTAAAACATTAATGTTCTTCAAGAATTATACTAAAAAAGAACCTAAAAAAGCAAGCGCAGGGATGTTATTTTACAAAAATCACCCTATTGGGCGAAAGTTTGGACATTGAACGGTGTAAAACCTTGTACTGTTTTTGTTTACAGGCTGTAAAATCTTTTTTACCGGCTTTACAGGTCTTTAAGTTCCTGCGTTGTATCCAAAAGCTTTGCGAGGGTTTTGGCATCTCCTTTTAATTTGAAATATTCAGCAAACTTTGGCGTAGTTTTCAAATTAAACGAACGACCGTTTTTATCTCTTGTCTTTGAAATTAATCCTTTTTCCAAAAGTTCTGCCACATGCTCATATGCATTTGACCTCAATTCTTTTAAATAAGCCTGTCTTATGGGCTCTTTCAGGGCAATGATTGTTAAAGTCTTAAATACAGCGGGTTTGACATCTACGGGGCAGAGATTTTCAACAATATCAAGGGGGGCAGAGC
>CANSKM010000123.1 GCA_947647475.1 uncultured bacterium | reverse complement strand
GAACGGTACATATCAGTTGAACGTTTTCTTTAAAACAGGAACAGATCCTGATATGGCGCTTGTAAACGTTCAAAACAGGGTTTCTCTTGCAACCCCGAGGCTGCCATCGGACGTTCAAAGATACGGCCTTACTACAAAAAGGTCAACCCAGGGCGCAGGGCTTGTAATGTATGCGATTTATTCGCCCGACGGCTCTAAAGATAAAGTTGAAGTTAGTAACTACGCATCAATTTATTTAAAAGATGAACTTGCCCGCGTAAACGGTGTCGGCGAGGTTAACGTTTTTGGTGCAAGAGATTATTCTATAAGAATTTGGCTTGATGCAGCAAAAATGGCTGCACTTAATGTTTCTCCGCTTGAAATTCAAAATGCGGTTTCAGGGCAAAACACCCAAATTCCCGCAGGGGATATCGGTGCTGAGCCTCTTATAAATAAACACCAGATGAAAATCACCCTAAAAACAACAGGAAGGCTTTCTACGCCTGAAGAATTTGCAAATATCGTCGTAAGGTCAAACCCGGACGGCTCCTCTATCAGGGTTAAAGACGTTTCAAGGGTTGAGCTTGCGGGTGAAAAATATTCAAGCATGGGCCGTTTGGACGGTTCTGAAATTACGGTGCTTTCTGTTATGCAATTATCCGATGCAAACGCCATTCAGGTTGCAAACGATTGTAACGCACTAATGGAAAAGATGTCCGAAGATTTCCCGGACGGGCTTGCATACAGAGTATTACACGATACGACAGAAACCATTAAAGAATCTCTGGAAGAGGTTATAAAAGCAATCATTTTGGCGGTTATCCTTGTAACACTTGTTGTATATCTTTTCCTTGGAGACTGGAGGGCATCAATTGTGCCTTTCGTTTCAATCCCGGTTTCGCTTTTGGGAACACTTGCAATATTTGCCGTTTGCGGCTTTTCGATAAATACCCTGACACTGTTTGGCTTCGTACTTGCCGTCGGCACAGTAGTTGACGACAGTATTGTTGTTGTTGAAAACGTGCAAAGGCACATAGAAATGGGCAAAAACCCCAAAGAAGCAACTTTAATTTCAATGGATGAAATCACAGGGGCCGTTGTTGCAACATCATTGGTATTGATGGCCGTATTTGTGCCCTGCTGCTTTATTTCAGGTATTTCAGGAAAAATGTATCAGCAGTTTGCAGTAACAATTGCAGCCTCAATCGGCTTCTCCGTTGTTGTTGCGCTTACTTTGGCTCCGGCGCTTTGTGCCACAATTTTAAGAAGCAAAGACGAGATGCCAAAAAGAACATTCTATGAAAAATACAGAGAATTGTATGCAGGCTACTGGGCGCACAAACACCCGGTTACAACAAGACAGAAAATCCGTGCCTGGGGCGAATTTTTGGCAACAGCATGGGAAATATTTATTAAGAAATATAACAGATTCTTTGACCGTGTGAAAAAAATCTACCTTAAAGGGTCTGATTATTATATCAGAGGCGGAAAATCAACACTTATTACATACCTGCTTATTGTAGCAGCGCTTATGGGCCTCTTTAAACTTATCCCGACAGGTTTCTTGCCTGAATCAGATATGAGTTTCCTTTTAACTAACATAATTATGAAGGACGGCACATCTTTGGCAAAAACTTCAGAACTTTCTTCTGAAATTGAAGGAAAATTCCTGAAGATGCCGGGTGTAAAACAAATCGGCGGAATTGTCGGCATGAATGGTGATAACACTGCCTTAATCTTTATGGTGTTAAAGCCGCACAAAGAAAGAAAACACGATATTCCGGGCTTCTTTAGCAGGCTGTTTGCAAGCAAAGAAGAAAAAGCCTTGTATAACACAACTCTTGCAGGATACAAGAGCAATATGGCCGCAATCACGGGCCAATACAAGGATGCCCAGATTGTAACCTTTGTACCGCCTGCAATTTCAGGTATGAGTATGTTCGGCGGTTTTGAATATCAATTCCTTGATAAAGGCAACAGAACTGCCCAGGAACTTTACGCGGATGCACAAAAACTTATAAGAACGGCAAACCAAAGTCCTAAACTTACAAGTGTTTATACGCAGTTCAACGCAAACATTCCGCAGTTCTTAATTGACATTGATTATCCGAAATTAAAGGCGCAAAATATCTCTGAATCTGAAGTTGCAGCCGCCTTATCTTCACAGTTCGGAAGTTATTATATTAACGACTTCAACTTAAAAGGCAGGGTGTTCAGGGTAATGATGCAGGCAGATGAACCCTACAGGGGAACTCCTGAAGATATGAACAAAATTTATATCAAAACACAGGACGGAAGGTCTGCACCTTTGAGCTCAGTTGTAACCGTAACGCCTGTTACAGGCCCTTACAGTGTTACAAGGTTTAATATGTACAATTCAATCCAAATCCAGGGAAGCCCGGCGCAGGGCCAATCTTCAGGTGATGCAATCGCCGAAATGCAGAAAATTTCAAAAGAAAACCTTGCTTCAGACCTTGGCTATGCGTGGTCCGGAACAACTTTGCAGGAAATCGAATCCACAGGGCAAACCACAAGCGTACTTGTTATGTCTCTTGTGTTTGTATATCTTTTCCTTGTTGCGCTTTATGAAAGCTGGATGCTTCCAATCGGCGTTATGTTAATCACCCCGATTGCAATGCTCGGCGCTTTGTTCCTTCAATACGTAACAGGAAACCAGCTTGATATTTACGCTCAAATCGGGCTTATAATGTTGATTGGTCTTGCCGCAAAACAGGCGATTTTGATTGTCGAATTTGCAAAGGCCGCAAGGGAAGATGAAAATAAAACCGTATATGAAGCTGCAATGGAAGCTGCAGACCTCAGGTTCAGGGCCGTTATGATGACAGGTATAGCGTTCATCCTCGGTATGGTGCCTCTGGTATTTGCGGTAGGCTGCGGCGCTGAATCAAGAAAAGCCCTTGGTACTGCGGTGTTTGGCGGTATGATAATCGCCGTAACCGTTGGTGCGATTTTAGTTCCCGCTTTCTATGCCCACATTCAAAACAGAAGAGAAAGAGCAAAACAGGAAAGCGAACTTAGAAAACAAAAACACATTAAGGATATAAGAGAAAATGAACAATAAATTTTCAATAACATTATTGCTGGCATTTGCTTTGACATCTTTTGGCTCCGTCCAAAAAGGGCTTTGTACAGAGGCTTTACCTGAGCTTTTGCCTTCAAGCACTACAGGAGAAGCCAATGTTAAAAGCATTATGAATTTGACGCCCGTTTCAAACGCAAGCAAGGCTACAAATAAAGATCTGGACGATGTTACAAAACAAAATCTTGATAAAAAAGCCTTGGATAAAAAATTAAAAGAAGAAAAGAAGAAAGAAAAGGAACAGGCAAAAAAAGATAAAAAAGAGGCCGAAAGACAAGCAAAACAAGAAGCCAAAACCAAGGCTGCCGTAAACACGACAACAGAAGAAAAAGAAGCGTCTAAAGACAACAATAACAATAAAACGGCCAAAAAAGATGATAAAAACGAAATCAGCGCAAGAGAATTAAAGCGCATTGAAAAGAAAAAGGAACAGTATAAAGACTATCTCATTCCAACTGACAGCTATATGCCCGTTGGAAATATTGAAGACAGAAGCACAAAAATTACAGGTTCCATTCAAAAAACGCTTGAATTCAACCTTGCAGATTGTCTTGAATTAGCTTTAATCAACCACCCGAGAATTAAAGCGGCCTATGCAAACGCTTCCGCGCAAAAGGCTGTAAAAAATCAAACACTTTCAAATTATTCCCCAAGGGTAAATATTGACGCAGGCATTTCAAGAATTAAACCCGATACAAGCACCATGAGGGGCATGGGGTCGGATTCTTATACAAAATATCTGCTTGGAACAATCGGTGTTTCCCAGCTTGTGTATGACTTTGGAACTACCCAAAACCAATATACGATTGATAAATTAGCTTGGGAAAGCTCTAAAACGCAGATAGAATCTGTTGTAAACGATGTAATATGTTCTGTAAAAGAAAGCTATTACAACCTTTTATATGCAATTGCAAAAAAACAGGTGGCACTTGAAACGGTTGAACAATATCAGCAAATGTACAATCAGGCAAAAGCCTTCTATGAAGTGGGGACAAAGCCAAAGGTTGATGTAACAATAGCTTCAGCAAACCTTTCAAATGCAAATACGGATTTAATTGAGGCTACAAACAGTGTAGATATTGCGGTTTCAAAACTGAATAACGCTATGGGGCTTCCTTTTGTACCGGCATACGTTGTGGATACTTCAATTCCGTATCAGGATATTAATATTTCAATGAAAGAAGCGGTTGAAATCGCACACAACAACAGGCCTGACATTAAAATTTCCTTGCTTGGAATGGAACAGGCTGATCAATATGTTAAATTAGCCAAAAAAAGCTATTTCCCTTCTTTGGAATTCAGGGGAAACTGGTCTATGGGCGGCAGAGACAACCTGACTGAAACAAATTGGTATGATGCAGGCGGATATTTGAGCTTCCCTGTTATAAATCCTTTCTTAATCAGAAACCAGGTTGTACAGGCAAAAGCCCTTTATGAACAGGAAAAATACAATACAAAATCAAATGTTAACGATATTTATTATGAAATCCAGCAGTCTTACGTAAGGCTTGTTGATGCAAAAGAGAGAATCCCTTCAACAAAGCTCACCGTAAAAGAGGCTAAAGAAAGCTACGACCTTTCAAAAGGCAGATACAGAGTAGGCGTTTGTGATGCAATCGAGCTTCGGGACGCTCAGGTTCAGTATGCAAATGCAAAATTAGCCTATATCAGTGCACTTTATGCCTATAACAGCGCAAAAGCACAGCTGGAGCGCGCCATAGGACAGACCATTAAACCTCTTGAAACGCCGGAGAGAGTTGAAATTTAGCCACGGTATGGCTTGGCCTTTTACTTAGGCTCTAAGTCTTTAGCAGTTAAATTTAACAAAACTTAACAAATTTTGATTAAATCAGCATATTTTTTAAATCAGCTTTTTTTAATGATTACCATTAGAAACGGCTGATTTTTACAATGAGAATAATACAAATTACACCGCAAATCACTCAATATAACAGCGCACAAACCGGCTTTCTTGGAAACAAGATATATCG
>CANSKM010000122.1 GCA_947647475.1 uncultured bacterium | reverse complement strand
ATTCAGGGCGTTTGGACCAGCTTGTTAACCAAATCGGGGATTTAATTGTTACAAGGATTAAAACCCGCGAACTTATGATGCTTGCCAAAAATATCCAAAATGAATTTATGGAATGGCAGAAAAACTATCATAAAGTCGGCTATTATATGAAGTTTTTTGATAAAAAATACCTCGCAAACCCCTTTGGGGACGAGGCTATGCGAAATATGCAATCTTTTATCGGGTATAATAAGCAGCTTATATCTTTGCATGGGGCTAATTCAGAGCGGATGAATTCCTTAATTAACAGTGTTGATGTTTTAATAAAACAACTGCAGGAAAACAATTCAAAGCTCTATTCAACTTCAGCCGAGCTTGAATCTATGGTAAAGAAGATGCGTATTTTGCCTCTTTCTACCGTGTTTGGCCTTTTTCCGAGAATGGTTCATAACATTGCAAAAGACAAAGGAAAAGAAATTGATTTTCAAATCGAAGGGGCAGATGTTTCAGCCGATAAAAAGATTATCGAAGATATAAAAATTCCTATAATGCATATTATAAGAAACTCAATTGACCATGGGATAGAAACGCCCGATGAGAGGGAAAAAGCAGGCAAAAGCAGAACGGGAAGCATTCTAATTCAGGCCATTCAAAAAGAAAGTAAAATCATAATAAACGTTAAAGACGATGGCAGAGGAATAGATGTTGAAAAAATAAAACAGCGTGCCATTGAAAAAGAATTGCTCTCTCAAGAAGAAATTGATGCGCTTCCTGAAGAACAGATTGTAAATTTAATATTCTACCCCGGTTTTTCAACCGGAGATACTGTAACAGAGCTTTCAGGCAGAGGTCTTGGGCTTGATATTGTCCATACAAAAATTTCGCAGCTGAACGGGAGAATTGATGTATATTCTGAATTGAATAAAGGCACCCTGGTTTCAATGGAGCTCCCTACGACAATTGCAACTATAAGAACATTTATTATTATGGAACAGGGCCAATTGTACGCCCTTCCTGCTTCTTCAATTCAAACTGTTTTAAGGATTGATCCTGATGATGTATTTATAAGGGATGGGAAAAACCACTACATCCACAATGGTGAAGTTATACAGGTTTACACGCTGTCTCAAATTTTGGAGCTTGAAAATAAACCGAGAGAAGCTGATAAATATACACTTGTTATTGTTCAGTCCGAAAATTCAAGGCTTGGAATAATTATTGAAAAGTTAATCGGAGATCAGGAAATTCTCCATAAAAAACTTTCTCCGCCATTATTCAAAGTGAAAAATATCGCAGGAATTACAACCCTTGCAAGCGGCGAAATGTGCCTCATTTTAAATATGACAGATATTTTAAATACGACAATTTCAAGAAGAATGCCAACAAACATCATTCCTTCCATAAAATCAACAGAGCGCGTGGAAAATGCCAAAAAGAAAATTCTTGTTGTAGATGATTCTCTTACCACAAGAACGCTTGAAAAGAATATTCTGCTTGGCTCCGGGTATCAGGTTTGGGCTGCAAGCGAGCCTGCAGAAGCCCTAAAGATTTTAGAAGATGAAAAGTTTGATTTAATTGTGACAGACCATGAAATGCCCTTTATGTCAGGCTTTGAATTTATAAAAGAGGTAAGGTCGATTCAGGAATATTCAAAAATTCCGGTTATCGTTTTAACTTCTGTTTCGAAAACTGTGTTATCAAAACTTTATGAACATTTGAACATATCTGAATTTATCCAGAAAGAAAATTTTGAACAATCGCGTTTTCTTGAATCAGTTCAAAAATATTTAAAAGATTAAAAAGCCGGGGCGAAGTTTTCAAAGGTGGATATAAACGAATTTAAAAAAAATTATCTTACAAGCAGCGCCAAAGAGGAACATGGAATTCTTGTTTCAGAGCTCAGTTTGAAGCTTTTTAAAAAGCTTGTACATTTTTTCCCTGAGCTTGAAAAATATAACAATGAAAAAGATTTAAAGCTTTTAAAATACGCTGCACTTTTGCATGATATCGGGGTTATTTTTGAAAAAAAACTTAACAAAGGGCATCATAAAATCGGGCGGGATTTAATTTTGGAAAATAAAATTTCAGGGCTTGATGATACATCAAATTTAATTGTTGCAAACATTGTAAGATACCACAGAAAATCCCTTCCAAATCCCGATAAGCACAGGCATTATAAAATGTTAAACAATGAAGACAAAAGAAAAGTTGATGTTTTTGCTTCAATTGTAAGGCTTGTTGACGGGATAGATTATAATCATTTCAATATGGTGGATGATATTATTGTGAATTATGAAAAAACCGCAAACATTTTGACATTGGCCTTAGGCATAAATATAATGTTAAATATCGGATATGTAGAGGTTTTGAACAGAAAGAAAGATTTTTTTGAGCACACGTTCAAAACAGAGGTTTTGTTTAATTGATTAATTTTAAAAGTATTGCCATAAAAAAGTTTATCTTGACCCTTGCCGCCGTGTTTTTTGCGCAAGGCGCATTTGCTCTTCCTGTAATTAATGCGGGGATTTCAATTGAGCGCGTTAAAGATGTTGATACAAATGTTATCTACAAATCTTCGATAAATTTTGTTGATATTCCAAAAATAAACTACTCGGACCTTGGATATTTTTTCCGTTTTAAGCCTTTAAATATGCTATCAAGCGGGGAGTTGGTCTTAAAAAAATATACAGAAAAGAAAGATTTTGCAATAAATCAAACGGTTTCAATTCCAAGTGTTTACAACATTTCACTTGAAAACGGCGGAGAATTAAATTTTGGCGAAAACCCTGCAAGCATTGAAGATTTAATAAAGAAAAACCCAAACAGGCCCGAATATTTATATGCTTATGCAATTAAGCTTCGTGACGAGAAAAAATATGATGCTGCGATATTTCAAATAGATAAAGCGTTAAGTTTTGATAATGAATATGCGCTCGGGCACTTTTTAAAGGGCGATATTTTAAGAACAATGGGGAAATTTAAAGAAGCATCAAGAGAATATTTAATTACAATAGGAATTAATCCCTATTGTACCGATGCTTATTTTAACATTGCAAAAATGCTTGAGGTATTTGGCAAAGATGATTTAGCGCTGAATTATTATGAAATGGCGTATGCTGTGAGCCCAAATGACCTTGAAATCAGAAACCAGATTTTAAAATTAAACAGAAAAATTAGAACTTCAAACCTGGCAATGAACTAACTAAAATTTGAAATAAGCCCTGTGACAAGGGTTTTGAACTTTTCTCTGTCAGATTTCGGGTATAAGATTTCACAAAAACTTCCATATTTTAAAAGCCTTTTAAAAAGTTCATCTTTATCTTCTTTTTTGTTTGAAACGATGATGTGGTCTTTAAATTCGCTTATGATTTCCCCTTCTCTTGGGGCGTAGGCGTTTTTTAGCCTTCCTGTTATTTTAAAAGTTGTTGTAAGGCTAAAATCCACAGGGCTTTTTGCGGAGAGTGTTTCTTTAATGTCTGAAATTTTATCCAAAGGAAAATATTTATTTACGCTGCTTTTGATGTCATAAGCTAACAGGCAGATAGAGTCTTTAAAGTAGTGAAATTTTAGAGGTGTAATTGTAAATTCTTTATCATCAAACAATATTTTTACTCTCTGCGCCTCGTCATCTAAAAATTTTGAAATGATTTCGATTTTATTTTTGTGTTTTTCGCAAGGCCCGCCAAATTTAAACTTTTGACTTTGTGCAATGCAGATATTTTGATATTTTTCACTTTCTTTTGTTAAAGATAAAAGCTTGGATAAAAATTTTTGAAATTCGTTGTAGTTTTCCTTTGAATTTAAGTTTTTACAAACAGAATCAAACCCGGCAAGGGTTTCAAATTCAGGGGTGTTTAAATAAAAAATCGGATATTTAACATAAAATTTATTCCTTAATTTTTGAATATTACAGCCTGAAAGTTTTAGGGTTGTAATATATTTTGAAAGTGATTCGGGTGTAATAAAAACATCGTCTTTTTCAAAAGATTTTAAAATTTCACCAATGCTCATTGGTTGTTCTATTAAAAGTTTTAATATTTTAATGATTTTATACGGTGTAGAAAGGCTTTTTTTGTCCTTTTTTATTTTGTTGTTTAACATTTTTATTCTCCGTAGTTTTTAAGCGCACTTTTTAAGGTTTCAAGATATTTTTCTTTAACATCCTTGTTTTTAATTGAAATTAAATCTTCCCCAAAGCTTAAAAGCCTTTGAATTACCATAAAATCATTATCAGATTTTAATTCTATTTCAATTTCACCTTTTGTCTCTTTTAAAATCTTTTCTTCAGAAAGAAAATTCATAGAATCTATTGCGGCTTTTTTCACTTTGTATATCGTCTTTTTTATTCTGACTTTTTTTATTTCTTCTTCGTCTTTTCTTAAAATTTTTATAATTTTTAAAATGTTATCCACCCTTAAAACCGTGTTGTCGGGATATTTTTCGGATGTTCCTATAAGATGAAGTTTCGAGCCTGTATATTTTATCTCTTTCAATTTAATTTGAATTTCTTTTGTGCCCGAATTTGGAGAATTATACAAAAGAACAATCGTCTTTTTTCTTTTGGTTAAGGCATTTAGCTCTTTTAAAATTTGAAAATCGATGTTTGAAAAATATCTGAAATTTAAAAGCTCATAAACAGCTTCATCGTCTTCAATCAGGCCTGATATTTTTTCAAAAACTTTATAAAGCGCTAAAATATATTCCCAGTTTGAAAGTTTTAAAACCGCATCTTTTGTTCTTGATAAAACTTTGAGCTCTTTTTTTGTCAGTTTGAATTTTATCGGGCTCCAGTTTATTTTATATTTATACCCGCTTGCCCTTCCAAGGTTTTCAATTTCAAAACCTGCGCTTTTAAGCGTGTTTAAATCCAGTCTTATTGTTTCTTTTGAAACCGTTTCCACGAGTGGATTTTTTAAAAGTTTGTTTATAATTTCATCTTTTGTTTGCGGTGCTTCAAGGAGTAAATCCAGCAAAAGAAGCACTCTAAAGCCTGTTGATGAAGCTTTTTGTTTTAATTCCATATTTTTCTCAAACTAAATTCAGCGTAACCTTGCTTTATTATACAATGTTAAGATGTGTAAAGTCAAACTTTATAATATTGTTACTTTTTGTTATAATAGTTTAAAAG
>CANSKM010000121.1 GCA_947647475.1 uncultured bacterium | reverse complement strand
GTCTCCAGGCGCGCCAAATACAGATTAATAAGAAATTACACCATATCCTCTTGCCGGATTACAGGAACAGATAAATAATCAAAGGGATTTGTGTCATCAGGAAGGAATTGCCTTTCAAGCGAAGATGCGCCTGCACGCATAACAAACGGATTATCTGCACGGCAAAGTTCCCTGTATTCTTCGCTTGTCGGCGCTGCCTTTTTGTCTTGTCTGTAGAGCATTGTTTTCTGGGTGTAAATCTCATGCCGGCGCGCCATTCTTGAATCAAGCTTTTCTTTGTCAAAATAATATTTGCCGTCTTTTCCTTTTGTTTCAAGGTAAACCGCGGGGATGCACCTGAACCCGGGCTTTAATTTGCAGCTTCTGCCGTTTTCATCATAATCAAAAGCATCTGTTAAAAGCCTTGAATAGAGCCTGTTATTATACCTTTGCGCGTTTCCATTCTCGTCAATAATATAAACGGCCTGAAGCCTTAATTTTTCAAATTCTTCCCGAAGCTTTTCTTCATCCAGCTTGAATTTGCAATCCTCTGTCACCTCTTCTACGGAAGAAGCCGGAATTCTGCACCAGCCGTTATTTGCCTTGTACCTTTGCAGGGCAAAATTGAAGGTCATCTTTTTATCTTCCCTGTGCGCCTTGTAATCGCTTTCATACCTTTGATATGTACCGTCCATACCAACAATATAGCTTGCCTGCCTTTGAATGCTTTTCATCACCCTTCTTAATTTTTTCATATCAAGCTTCATTTCGCCATTTTCATCCTTAGAATCAAGCTTATAGGCCATTTCAAACCTAAAGCCGCCCGCAGAAGGGATAATACCGTTTACATTCTTTGAAACAGTGGATTGGTCAAGCTCAAAAGCATCAGAGGCGGCCTGTCTTGTGGCAAATTTTTCAATGTGTGTGCCATCCCTTTTTATCGCATACACCTCATTTGAAAGAAAACGCTTTTTCAAATTCTTTATCATTGCTTCATTCACGCGCTTTTTGCCACCCGGCAATTTTTGTTCCAAATCCTGTGCCCAAACAAAAGTCCACTCACCCGTCTTTTTTCTTTTCTTTAAAAGGCAGGCTGAAATCCTTGAAAGGTCAACTTCAAGCTCTTTTGAAGCAGCCACAGGGCTTTCAAACCAAAAGCTTTTGCCATCTTTATTCACGGCATATAATTCTTTATGATCAAACAGCTTTAAATATTCCTTTAAAAGCCGCTTGCTAACGTATGTTGAACCGTCTTTTCTTGTTTTTTCAATGTCAAAGGCCCTTGCAATAGTAAAGCCGCCGGTTGTCGCATATTCGCCCTGGACACAATATTGCACGCTTCTTTTGTTCAAACCGAGCTTATTGATTAAATCCTGCTGGCTTTTAAACCAGTGGGGCGTTCCGTCCTTTTCAATTGCATAAACAGGGCAATGTTCAAAATTTTTCAAAAGCTCTTTTACTTTCTTTTTGTCGATAATTGTCCTGCCAAGCGAATCTTTCTTGTGCATATCCCTTGCAAAAGCAATAACATATTGGCCTGTGGTTTTTTGTTCCCCGGAAAGACAGGCTGCAACACCCGTATAATTCAGCCCAAGCTTTCTTGCGGCCACATGCGGGTTTGCGTATGTAAAACGGTCTCCAAGCTCATTATAAACATAGACTGTCCTGTCAACCCCGGCAAAGATTTCAACCATATCCTGAAGCCTTACTTCATCAGGAACAATTTTTCCGTTGTCATCCACCCTGTCAAAATCGTTCGCCCAGACACAAGTGCGCCCCGCGGGGGATGCGAGTTTACCGTTCAAGCAATCATAAACCCCATCCCGCCCGATTTTAAGCTCTTTTATTGCTGCTGCCGGAGATTCAAACCAGGTATATTTTTTGGTCGTAATTTCATAAACCGCCCTGTTTTCGGTGTCAAAGCGCCCTGAGATTTCTTCAAGCTTTTTTGGGTCCAGACGGGGATTGCCCTCTTTATCAAATAAAACATTTCCTTCCTCATCTTTAAGCTCGATTTCATCCGCATTACAAAAGGCATAACCGCCCGTTGTGCGCAATTCACCGCTTGCAGCCCTTCCTATCGCCCTTTTATTCAGCCCGAGGCCATCTTCCTTATCTGCGGCTTTTGCATAGCTGTCAAAGCGCCTTGGCTTCATATCTTTATCAAAAGAATATACAGCAACAGGCGCCCTGCCTTTAAAAGAAACTGTATCCTCTTTTAGGGGAGACAAATTTGCACAATAAACCCTCTGGCCTGAATATCTCATCGGGGCTTGGTTTTTAATATAAAAAGGGTTTGTTGCAAATAAGAAGGTTTTCATTTGCTTTTGATTGCGGGCCTTTCAAACTTCCATAGGAGTTTATATAAACCCCAAAAAACATTCTTTTTGCCAATTTTTGCGGGCCCGGCTAAAATTTCCTAATAAAACTTTACAAACTATATTGCCCTTAACATTTCGTTATATTTGCTCTGCAGCCTTTGGGTTAAATCTGCCTTTGTCACAGAGCCGTCTTTGTTCATATCGAGACCCGAACTGTAATATTTTTCGCCGTTTGAAACTATAACATCCCTTTTTGCATAGGCAGGAAGCCAGTTTATGGCGTACAATGTTCCGCCGTCTATTTTTTCATTTGCGTCATACCCCGCCATTTTCTTTGATTTCATGAAAATATCCGCAACTACATCCAATTGCTGCAGCGCATTCATCGATGCCACCTGTTCTGTCGTGTAACCGTTACCTTTAAGGGTTGACGGGATAAATTGAATAAGCCCGACAGCATTGCTGCTTTTATTTCTTGCGGTTGTTTTAAGGCCGGATTCAGAATACATCATCGCAAGCAAATCGTTCACATTACACCCTAAATATCCTGCAACGCTTTCGCATTTTTCACTAAAGCCGGCGCCAAGCCTTGCATCAAGGGCACTTGCAACATTTGCCGGAATGCCATCACCTGTATATGTGCCATAATTCGCCGCAGGGACCCCGCCTCCTGATGCTATAGCTGCGTTTGACGTTCCGTTTACACCTGAAACCCTGCCTGTATTTGAAACTCCACCGGAGCTTACCCCGTAAGAAGCAGTGTTTATGGCATTTGCACCGCCGGAATATGTCATAGGAACATCCATTTGAAGGCTTTGAGCCGTGTTTTGGTTTATCATATTTGTAAGCGCCGTGTTAAATTCGACCATAAGGCTCTGCATAAGTTCCTGACATTCCGCCATATTTTCCTTCAGGTCCGAAATTTCAACTTCAAGCGCCTCAAGCTTTCCCTGAAGGCGTTTTACAGTATCCGGATTATCGTTATGCAGCCTCATTTCGCTTTCATATTCACTTTTTTGCCTTTGAAGCTCCGCCATTTGCTCTTGATACTGCAAATACTTATCCAATGCCTCCGTACGCTCGTTTTGAATTTCATCGAGCACATTATTTTCTGTTTCCAAACCGGAAGCATTATCGTCGTATGCAAGCGTTACAAGGTCGTTTTCAGAGGTTTCATCGGAAGTTTTTGCTGTGCCTGTTGTGTTTTTTGCATCCTGTGCCCCGTTTACATCTGATGTACCTTGAATTTCCTGTGTATCCAATGACTCTGTCCCTTGCGCCCCAATGGTTGTATTAAAATTTACATTAAAATTTTCGTTAATTCTTTCCGGCATAAAATTGTCCCAATCCTTGATTTATACTCAATTAATCGGCAAAATACGGTTCAATCTTGAAATAAAACCGAATTTTAGTTACAAAACTTAACCAAAATCTTAACCCCGATAAACCCTGTCAGTCATATTTATGCGATAATTTCCCTATGGATAAAAATATGGACAGAGTTTTTCTAAATACCGCTTTTTCCTTGCTGCTTGGGGTTTTTACGACATTCACACTCTCGTTTTTAGGCTTTATTTTTGGCATTTCAATCAACCCAATATATCCGATTTCAGGCCTTCTTGTAACATTTTGCACATATATTTTTAAACTTAAACAAGATAATGTATCACCTCAAAAAATAGTAAAATACACAATCCTACTTGGTTTTGCACTTGTTGTGCTAACATTTATACCCAGCCTTTTAATGGACCCCTCATACGACGGCAGAGAATACCACCAAATGGGAACCATTCTTCTTGAAAAAGGTTGGAACCCAATATATGACGATATTTACGCCTTTTGCACCGCTCATTTTAAAAACACACACTGGAGCCTTATTTGGAATGAAACCTATGTAAAATTTTCTGAAATCTTTGCCGCAAACATTTTGCTTTTAACCGGCAAAATCGAAACAGGAAAAGTGTTTAACGAAATCTCTGCCCTTATCGCCTTCTTCTACGCCTTTTATGTCCTGTCTAAACCCTCATTTTTAAGGCTGGATACGAAAATGCGGACAATTTTTTCTTTTCTTTTGGTTTATAACCCGATTTTTCTTGCCCAATTTTTCACATATTACATTGATGGGCTTTTGTATCTCTATTTTTTAATCGCCGTTTTAGCCCTAATAGACTGGAAAACAGAACTCGAAGCTGGTAAAAAAGCAACCATTGCAATACTTTTCTTTATTATGGCAAGCACAGTTGTGCTAAATATCAAGCTTGGCGGAATTTTATGTTTTATCTGCATTTTGCTCTGCGCCGCGCTTTTCCTTGTATTTGGTTATTTTCGGCCATCTTTTAAAGTTAAAATCTTTAACAGCAAGGCTTTTTGGACTTCTGTTATTATCGTCACACTTTTAACTTTGCTATCCGGTATAAACCCTTATTTTACAAACATCTCCAAAGGAAGACACCCCTTATACCCGCTTGCAGGAAGGGAAAAGTTTGATATCATCACCCCAAATATGCCAAAAGCTTTTAAGGACAAGCCTGTAGCATACAAATTTTTTACCTCTCTTTTTAGCAGAACCGATAATTTTACATTTGATATAGACAGAAACCCGCAGCTCAAAATCCCGCTAACAGTACACAGAAGTGAGCTTCCAAGGTTTGATGACCCCGATGCGAGAATAGCGGGCTTTGGTGTCTTCTTTAGCGGCATTTTCCTTTTGGCGCTTGCCCTTCTCTTTTTTACAAACTACAAAACCTTGAAGGCAAAAGGAGAATTCGCCATAATCTTTACAACGTTTGGCCTTGCAACCATTCTAAACC
>CANSKM010000120.1 GCA_947647475.1 uncultured bacterium | reverse complement strand
ATTCATTATATAATAAATTCTATGAAAACCATAATGCTTAATAATTTTGAAATAGGCGGTAATTCCCTCACAATTTTTGCGGGGCCATGCGCCATTGAATCAAAGGATATAGTCTTTAAAACGGCAGAAAAACTGCAAAAAGTTTGTAAAGATTTAAACATAAACTACATTTTTAAAGCCTCTTACGACAAGGCAAACCGCTCTTCAATCAAATCTTTCAGAGGGCCCGGGATTGAAAAGGGCTTAGAAATTTTAGCTGCGGTTAAAAAAGAATTTAATTTGCCGATTGTAACGGATATTCACAAAGAAGAAGAAGCACCGCTTGCTGCAGAAGTTGCGGATGTATTGCAAATTCCCGCGTTTTTGTGCCGTCAGACGGATTTACTTGTTGCAGCGGCAAAAACAGGAAAAATTATAAACATTAAAAAAGGCCAGTTTTTGGCACCAAGCCAGATGAAATCCCTTGCACAAAAGGTTGAAGATTCAGGCAACAACAAAATTTTAATAACCGAGCGCGGAACAACGTTTGGGTATAACAACCTTGTGACTGATATGAGAGGCATTCAGATTATTCAGGATATGGGCTATCCGATTGTTTTTGATGCGACACATTCAGTGCAGCTTCCGGGCGGGGCAGGAGAATCTTCTTCAGGCGAAAGAAAGTTTGTACCGCTTCTTGCAAAGGCTGCAGTTGCCGCAGGGGCAAGATGTTTATTTTTTGAAATTCACCCTGAGCCTGAAAAAGCGCTCTGCGACGGGCCAAACATGCTTCCTTTAGATGAAGCGCACACTCTTTTCAAAACTTTGAAAGAAATTTTTGAAGTTGTGAAGGGGTAAGGCTTTTATAAACAAAACTTATTCATACAATTTTAAGATTTTTTGTTTGAGCTCGGGGTCTTTTTTGCACATTTCCTGAATAAAAACAGAAAATTTTGTCATGCGCGAAAACATCACATCAGACATTATATGCTCCATTTTACAAGCATTTTCAATGGCCTCTTCTTTTGAAAGGTTCAAAATATTTTCTAAAAATTCGCTCATAACCTTGTGTTTTTGGATAATATCGAATGCAACTTTTTTCCCAAGCTCTGTTAAGGTTATTGAAGAATAAGGCTCATAGTTAATCAAACCCTTGTTTTTAAGGCTTATCAAAGCCCCTGTGACAGAAGCTTTTTTCACATTTAAAATGTTTGAAATATCTGTAACCTTTGCTTCATTTTTTTTTAAAATTTCATTATAAATTGTTTCAAGGTAATCCCCAAGGCTTTCAGACAATTTCACCAAATCTTTTTCTTTTAAATCCATTAATTTTCTTCCACCTTTATTGTGCCTTTAACGTTTTTATCAATGTTTAAGCTTTCAAACAGGCTGTCTAAAAGCTGGTTTTTTGTGTTTGCGCTGTAAAATTTACCTCTTGTTGCAACAGCAGCGCATCTTAGCTGGTTATTCGCCTCTTCATCATAAATATCAAAGGCAATAACATCGATTGAAATATCATCCCTGGTTTTCATAAGCTCTATTGCATAATCGCAGGGGCTCTCATCACAGTTTTCCCCGCCATCTGTCAAAAGAACGATGTGCTTTTTCCCTTTAACGCCTGAAAAATCAACATTTACAGCCTGTTTTAAAGAATATGTTATAGGGGTCCACCCGACAGCCTTTGTGGCATACAAGGCCCCCAAAATATTGTCCGCGTTTCTTTCCGCGAAGGGAACAACCATTTTTGATGCCATACACCCTTGAAGGTATGTAAAGCCGACTTTGTGGCCATATACCCGAAGGCCTGTTTTTACGGAAGCAGGAATTTTCGGCAAAATTACGGTTAAAGTTTCAAGCGCCACCTGCATTTTGGTTTTACCGCCCATTTTTTCGTTCATCGAATTTGAATAATCCACAATAAATAAAATGTTTGAGCCATCTGAAAAATGTGGCGCATCAGACTTTAGCTTTTGAAAAGTATCAGGCGTATACACGCTGTATTCAAAGTTTGATTTTGCATAAGCCTTATCTAAAATGGTATAATTTACAAAGGCAATTAAAAATGCTATAAAGGTTATTATTTTAAGATTATTCATAAAACTATTTTACTATAAAAGGAGCTTTGTATGGAAATATTTGAATGTATCGATACAAGAAAAACTATCAGAAAATACGCAGATTACATACCGACAGATGATGAGATTAAAAGAATAATAAATTCTGCCCGCCTGGCCCCCTCTGCAATAAATGCACAAAATTGGCGCTTTATAGCAGTTTTAAACCAAGATGTTAAACACAAAATGGCAGAAGCAATTTCAGATAAGTACGATGAGATTGTAAAAAATCTGGATGAAGAAACAAAAGGCCGTGTGCTTGGGTATAAGGGCCATTCAACCTTTTTTGAAAATGCACCCGTTGTAGTTGTCTGTGTTGAAATTGATGCGCCAAAGTTTATGGGCGGTGTTTTAGAGCAGGCAGGATATTCAAAAGAAGAAATTTCAAAAATGCGCCCGGATTCTTACCTTTTAAGCATGGGCGGTGCGGTTGAAAATATGATACTTTCAGCAAATGCCCTCGGGCTTTCAAGCTGCTGGATGGTGGCCCCTGTTTTAGCGCACGATGACATTAAGACCGTTTTAAATTTAAAAGATAACGAAAAAATTACAACATTGCTTGCAATTGGAAAACCATATTCAGAAAACCCGAATAAACCGCCAAAGAAAGATTTAGCGGAAGTTATGGAGATTATAAAATAGGCTTTCCCCTTGCAAAAATTACATTGTACAAAAATATATTGCACAATTAAAACGCTTGTGGTATTTTATTTACCCAAGCGTTTTTTAGCACCTTTTTTTAAAAAACCTGCGGCACATCATCAGCACATTTTAATTAACAACATTAACAACACCACATTTTAAAGAGGACAAAATTGCATTTTATGCGTACAGAAAATATTAACAACCAAATTTTTGCTGCAAAAATATCTTACGGGGCATCTTACAAAGTGCCTTGCGGAATACCTTACAGAGCGGAAGAAAAAACCGTTTCAAACGAAGAAAAGAAAGATGTCTTAAAACCATTGGAAAAAGACACCGTGACATTTACAAAACGACAAAAGCGGGAAAAGGCGCCAAAAGCAGAGCGCGATGGGAAAATGCCTGCTTTTTTGCATTCTTTTTATTTAAACCTTGGGCAAAAAAGGGTGCAAAAGCTTGAAGAACAGGCAAGGAAAATTAAAGAAGATGCCGAAGAGGCTATGGGCTTTTCTTATGTCGGAAGCATAATGTCTCATAGCAGAGAAATAATTACGGACGGCATTGAAACAAACGGCGACAGAAAAACAACCGCACAAATTTACAGCTATAAAGACGGAAGGCTTATAAAAGCGGAACTTGGCATAGAAGAACACCTGAAAGAAGGCACCAAAAACACAAGACAGATATTTGAATTTGACGGAGGCGAATTATCTGCCGTTTATGAAAACGTGGTTGAATCAAAAGACGGCATAACAGGTTTTAAAAGAAAATTTAAGGCGGATGAAAAGGGTAGTTTGAAGTGTGTTTATAATAAAGTATTTTAGACAGATTTTGGCAACGCCATAAGGCAGATTTCATAAGTATTTTAAACCGACATCAAACCAAAAAGGAAATCGCATAAAACAAACCGCAAAGAACCCCTAAAAGACACAAAAAGAGGCAGGAAATTATTCCCGCCTTTGCTGAATTAAACTAAACTTAAAAAATCTTTTACATCAAGCCTAACATTTTTTTGTACCAGCTGAAGGTTTCAAGTTCAATCCCGTTGAACGTGGTTTTTAGGCATTGTTTTTTAAGATAACTTTGAAATTCATCGTTGAATTTCGACTTGATTGGTGATTTAACTTTGAGCTTTTCTGCAAGAGTAGTCATGTTTAGCACCTCCCGTTTTTGCGCACACACTTTTTAACTAACAACATCTTTAATTATATCATACGATTATGATTTTATAAAGTTTGTAAAGTTTATTTTTTGCCCGAAAAACACCCCAAAAGCACTAGTTTCTTGTAAATTTTTGTAACAATTTTAAAATTCCCTTAAAGCTTGTGACAGCACAAAACTAGGACATATTCTTAATTTCCTGCGCAAGGTTTGAACCTATGTGGTTTTTGGATGAAACATTTAAAAAGCCGTATTTTTCAGACACCCTTTGTTTCAGTGCCTTTTTTTCGGGGTCAAAATCAAAAAAGAGGGTGTCATAAAGGCTCACGCCCTCAAAAAAGAGCGGGGAATTTTGGTCTTTAAAAATATCGGGGTAGGTTTTTTTGTAATATTGATGCGCCAAAACATTTAAAGCAAGGCAGTCTATCTCTTCCTGAATTGAATTATCGGAATCTTCATCCTTTGCATGGCCTGCTTCATGGAGCATCGCCTCTGAAATTGCAAGAATATCAGGAAAAGAAGCTAAATCTTTATAGTTTGAATTTATTAAAACCGCAGGGGTGGACTCACTGGTATCAAGGCAGGCATGGACATTTTGGTTTGAAAATTCGGCATACATTACATCAATATTTTTGCTGTTTAAATATTTTACGGCCTCATTTCCGTTTTTAAAAGGAAGGTTCACGCCTAAATTTTTCATATAAAGAATGTCGTTTGCTGAAAATTCTACCTTTGAAAGCTCATCCATTGCCCTTTGAATTGTGCCTTCCTGGGCTTTTGTCGTTTGAATCGGGGTAACATAGATGCCGCCTTTTTGAGTTTCTGCGGCGTTTGTGCTTTGGCTGTTTTTGGCGTTTGGGGTGTCAGAATTTTGCGCGCCATTTTTTTTGGCATGCCCGTTTTTTGCAGCTTGTTCCCTTTCAGGCTTTGGCCAGGATTTGCCGTACGACAAACTATAGAAGCTGTTTACTCTCCCGTCGATTCTCATCTTATACCATTATCAACACAAATTTTATAAACTTATTTTACACTATAACGTTCAAAAATGGAACTTTTTGCTTTTGCTTTGGAAATTATTGTTAAGCATTTTATGGATAAAATCTTTAAACAGCAAGCGGTGCCTTTTAATTTAGATACCGCTTGTTAAAATATTTAAGTTTAATTTTATTCTTCGACCTCGATTTCGATTAAATCTGCGATTTCTTCGGGCGTTTTTCCTTCTTCGATGCCCTCTTGAAC
>CANSKM010000119.1 GCA_947647475.1 uncultured bacterium | reverse complement strand
ATTTTGCGCCGTTTATTTTTGTTGTACAATTTTTGATATAAGAGGATTTTTGAGGTTTTTTAATGGAAAAAGGTTCTAAAAGAGCATATATAAGCGTTTTTGACAAAACAGGAATTGTTGAATTTGCAAGTAAACTTGAAAAAGCAGGCTATGAAATAGTTTCAACCGGGGGCACGTTTGACCTTTTAGAAAAAAACGGAATAAAGGCAACCGAAAGCGCTGATATCACAGGCTTTAGGGAACTTATCGGAGGTAAGGTTAAATCTTTACACCCGAAAATTTTTGCAGGAATTTTAGCAAATGAAAAAGAGCGAAAAGAGCTTTCTGATGCGGATTGCAAGGAATTTGATTTAGTATGCGTTAATCTTTATCCTTTTGAAGAATATAAAGGGAAAGACGTTGACATTGAAACGTTGGTGAAAAACATTGATATAGGCGGCGTTGCGCTTTTAAGGGCAGGGGCAAAAAACTTTGAAAATGTTACCGTGATTTCTGATATTAAAGATTATGAATTTGATATTGAAAACATTGATTTAAAAACGCGCGAAAACCTTGCAGTTAAAGCATTTCAGAAAACTTCAAAATATGATTTTGAGATAATGAATGAACTTGAAGGCCGCTTTAAAAAAGAATCTTTGTCGGATTCTGAAAATAGTATGCAAAGCACACTTTTAGGGCATGAAGCATTTTATTTAAATAAAATTAAAGATTTAAGATACGGCGAAAACCCACACCAGGCCGCAGCTTTGTATGATTATGGCGAGGAAATTGAATATGAATTTTTAAACGGCAAAGAATTTTCATACAACAATATCCTGGATGCGACCGCAGCACTTAACATTGCGGCAGAATTTTTCGATGTAAATGCGGCGGTTATTATAAAGCACACAAACCCGTGCGGTGTGGCGCTTGGAAAAACGCTTCTCGAGGCTTGGCAAAAGGCGCTTGATTGTGACCCCTTGAGTGCTTTTGGCGGAATTGTCGCTTTTACTAAAAAAGTAGATTTAGAAATTGCAAAAAACCTGACAGCAATGTTTTTAGAGGTTGTAATTGCACCGGAATTCACTGAGGATGCAATAGAAGAACTCAAGAAAAAGAAAAACCTGCGCGTTGTAAGGCTTTTAACGCCATTAGAAAAATATTTAAAATTTACACAAAAGGAAATTCGCTTAACGCCTTTTGGTGCGCTTTTGCAGGAAAAAGATTCTAAAGAACTTGACCCTGAGACGTTTAAAACCGTTACAAAAGAAAAGCCGACGCAGGAAATGGTCGAAGATATGGTTTTTGCGTTCAAGGTTTGTAAACATTTAAAATCAAACGCAATTGTTGTTGCAAAAGATTTAAGGACTTTGGGGCTTTGCGGCGGCCAAACAAGCAGGGTAGGTTCGGTTGAAATTGCTCTGAAGCGGGTTTGCGACAGCGCAAAGGGCTCTGTTATTGCAAGCGACGGGTTTTTCCCTGCTGTTGATAACATTGAAGTTGCAGCCCAAGAGCGTGTGGCGGCCATAATTCAGCCGGGTGGCAGCATTAAAGACCCTGACGTTATTAAAACTGCGGATAAACTCGGGCTTGTAATGGTGACAACAGGCATAAGGCACTTTAAACACTAGGTTTCAAGGGTATTACACCACAGCTTTCCCTTGTGCAATAATAAAATGTACAGTGCTAATACGGCATTTGCAGTGCGCACAGGGCTGATACCCAAAAACAATAAACGCTACAGACAGCTTAACAATAGGAAAATTTTATGGAAAATAATACATTAACAGCAAATAAAAAGGCGATATTCGGACTCTCTATGGGCCATTTTATGGTGGATTTATACGCATCGGCGCTAATTCCTTTGTATCCTTTTTTAACATCAAAACTGGGTATAAAACTTTCAACAATAAGCCTTATAATTGCCTGCGGACACCTGTTTTCATCCATGATGCAGCCTTTGTTCGGTTTTTTTGCAGACAGAATGCGCCACAGAACATTTATGGCGTGGGGCCTTGTTATGGGAGCAATTTTTATCCCCTTAACCGTTGCTGTTGATAATCTTTGGCTTGTGGCGCTTTTCTTACTTCTTGGAATGTGCGGCAATGCGCTTTTTCACCCACAGGTGACAAGCCTTGTGAACACTTTTAATTTCAATAATCCAAACCTTTCAAAATATATGGGCGCCTTTATGGGGCTTGGGACAATAGGTTACGCCCTCGGACCTGTGATGTCATCCACTCTTGTAGAGCATTTTGGCCCGTATTCGCTTTCATACGTTACCGTTTTAGGGATTTTAACCGCAATCATTCTTTATTTTGTGGTGCCGAAAATCCCTGCAGGCACGGTTGTTCAGGCTAAGGAAAATTTCTTTAACATAATGAAAGAAATTTTAAAGAAAAAAACTTACCTTTCACTTGTATGGATTGCGGTTGTAAAATCCGGCATGAGCATAAGTTTTGGCACCTTTGTGCCGTTCATTTTAAAAGACAGAGGCTTTACTTTAAGCCAAATCGGGATGATTGTGACGGCATTTTTTGTCCTCTCCGGCGTTTCTATGATGACAAGTTCCAAAATTGAGAAAAAAATCGGGGCTGAAAACATTATCAGGCTTTCTTTCTGGACGATTTTACCTTTGGTTTTACTGTTTATTTTTACAATCGACAAATTCCCGGCTTTAGCCGTTGCAATCTTTATTTTAAGCGGATATTTTATCTTCCTTTCCGTATCTGTTACAATTGTTGCAGCGCAAAACCTTATGAAAGAGCATAAAGGCGTAATTTCAGGAGTTATGCAGGGTTTCAGCTGGGGGATAGGGGCTTTAAGCCTTGCGCCCTTGGGATACATCGGGGAAGCAATCGGGGTAGAGAAAATTTTGGTTATAATGGCCGCCCTTGCCTTCCTTACGGGCATTTTTGGAATAACAAAAGACCTGAAACAAGTGTTCAAAGAATGCGTATAGCAAAATGTATATTTTTGTAAAGCTTTACCCCAAAAATTAGCCTCACTCGGGCAATTTTTGAAATTTATAACCTTTTAGTAAGGCATCAAAAAGTGTGAAGACAAAAAGGGTTAAATTATGGTAGAAAAAATTGGCGGCAATATTAATACTATCGTTGCTTTCGGCAAAAAACACAATGCTGACGTTAAGCCGAAAAAAGAAAAGACTGATGATGAAAAAACAAGCCGCGATACGGTTTCAGCTTCACCTGAAGCCTGGCAGGCAAGAGCCGGAATATTTAAAAAAGCGGCAAAAACGCTTGGCGGAGCATTATATTACGCCCAAACAAGAGTTCAAAATGATAATGAAGATTTGAATAATGAAGTTTTAGAAAGCCTGATTCCATACGGAAAAGATACCATGCGCTGCTACAAATATTATATAAATGAATATCACGACTATCCGGAGGCGCTTGCTTTAATTAACCGCATTGCAAGCATGGACCCGAAAATGCTCACTAAATCCCCTTATATTTCAGGCTTTGCAGAATTAATAAAAGATACAAAAGGATTTTATGGCAACAGATTTGATTTAGATGCTAACACACTTGAAGTGTTAAGAAGAATTGACACAAAAGATATGGCAACAATAAACGGTGAAGCACCGGGAAAATGGGTTGGAAGCAAAGACGGAATTGCTTTTGCCGTGTTTGATACAATTGTAAGCGATATGGATGTTTCAGCAGAAGACAAATGCGAATGGCTTCTTGATGCTTCAGAAAAATTGCGGGAGCAAACACACCTTGATACAAGTGATTTCAGAAAAGCTGCACAAGAAATTTTGCAAGAATACCGAGAGTTTGCCACAGGCGAACAATAAAAAAGAGTAATGAAACAAAACAAGAAAATGCCGTCTTTATTTAAAAAGGCGGTATTTTTGTAAAGAAATATTAAGAATGTTTAAATAAATTGAGCAATTTTTGAAAAATAAAATACTTTATTAAATCAGGAAGAGGTAATTAAATTTTAAGGAATTCAAGGGAGCTAAAAACCAGGCCTTAAAAAGGTTAAGAACCTCAAAAAAAAGGATAAGGGATATAAGTTTTAACAAGGGAGATAAAGGATTATGGCAATCGGCGCAAGAGATAGAATAGATGCAATGCTTGTTAGAAAATATGCAATGCAAAAAGTGGATAACCCGATTATTCAAACATCAATGGTAGACCCTGAAAAAATGTATGAGGCGATGAATGATTACGCGCAGATGCATTTAAGCATGTTAAATATTCAACAAAAGCTGAAAAGCACTTGTATAAACGCAATTTCGGGAAGTATTCAATATACAAAATCAAGAAATATAAAGCTCAAAAAACCGCCTGAACTTGCAGGGGCAATGCCTTAAAAATTAGCTTTATGGTAAAATTGGTGATATGAAAATACTTTTAGCATCAAATTCACCAAGAAGAAAAGAAATTTTAACAAAAGGCAATATTGATTTTGCGGTTGTGAAATCAAACTATGAAGAAGAAAGCTTTAAATTTTACAATGAAAGCTTTATCAAAAAAAATTCTTTAAACAAGGCTCTTGATGCCGCAAGGGGAGTAGATTTTCCTGCGGTTGTTATCGGGGCAGATACAATGGTAATCCTTCGGGAAGGTAATAGTGATGTGTGTTTATTAAAGCCTCAAAATTATGATGAGGCTTTTTTGATGTTAAAAAAACTTTCAGGGAAAACGCACAAAGTTGTAACTTCAATTTCTTTAGTGAAAACACCTGTTAAAAAGGATTTAAAAGAGGGCCTTGAGGAAGGCTTCGGGGAAAATTTAACGGAAATTGAAGAAACTTTTGTAACGTTTCGCGTGCTTAAAGATGATGAAATTCATAAATATTTAGAAAAATTTAAACCGCTTGATAAGGCAGGAAGCTATGGCATTCAGGATTTTTTAGCGCCAGATGAGGTTAATAATCCACCGGAAAAAAGTTTTATAGAAAAAATCGAAGGGGATTATTTTAACGTCATGGGTATTTCCCTAAAAAAGCTTAAAAAGATGCTGGAAAAATTTGGAGCACAGCCGAAATAATGGCGAATATTTTAGAAAACTCCTCCGAATAGCCCTCTTTGCTTGCGCAAATAACGTTTGTGTAGTTTAATGGATTTAGGAGAAACGTGGGCAGATGCTTGAAATTTTTAAAACACAGGAAGATAAAACCTTAAAGACTTTAAGCCGGAATGATGCCAAATCAGGCTCCTGGTTTAATATGGTAAGCCCGAGTTTAGAAGA